>DAOQRI010000199.1:0-5474 GCA_035355475.1 Rhodoferax sp.
GTTGCTGGACCTGCATTCCTTTCGCGCCCAGGGTGAGCCCTTTGCCATGATTGGTCCGGCCAACAACGCGGGCGACCTGGAGCCCGTGCGCCATGCAGAGCTTGAACAGGCCATGGCGCTGCGACTGGGCCCCCGGCGCATTGTGGAAGGCTGGCTGTCCACCTACGCGGTTGGCGTGCAGCAACGGCTGGCGCGCACCCAGCCTACCGAGCGCGCCGAGTTACTCAGTACCCACCCCAGCTATGGTGTGGGCACCACCGAATACATGCGCAAGACGGGCGGCTATGCCATCACCCTGGAATGCGGCCAGCACGCCGACCCGGCGGCGCCCGGTGTGGCTTACCGGGCGATTCGCAACACGCTGGCGCACTTGGGTTTGGTGGATGAAGCTCCTCCCCCAGCCCGCACCGACCTTGAGTTTCTGCGCCTGGCCGAAGTGATTGACCGCCACCACCCTGAAGACCAGTTCACCCGAGCCTGGTCCAGCTACGACCGGGTTGCACTGGGTGATGTCATCGGGCTGCGCCACGATGGCTCGCAGGTGCGTGCGCCGCGCGATGGCTACATTGTGTTTCCCGATGCCAACGCCAAAGCAGGCAATGAGTGGTTTTACTTTGCACATCCCAGCACGCGGACGATTACTTGAAACTTTGCGGGACAGACCTTTAGCTCTGTACTCAACCGATTAAAAGACATGCTCAATACCGAAAGCCCCAGCACGCAGCACACCGATCTGGACCGGTATGCCACGCCCGATCTGGTAGCGGCTTTTGTGGAGGACCAGATGCTGGCCGTCCGGGCCGTCCGTGGCGCGGGGCCTGACTTGGCACGTGCGGTAGACGCCGCCCTGCCCCGCATGTTGGCGGGTGGGCGACTGATCTATGCAGGTGCCGGCACATCCGGGCGCCTGGGGGTGCTTGACAGTGTGGAGCTGTACCCCACATTCTCCTGGCCGCATGAACGCGCCATCGGCTTGCTGGCGGGTGGAGACACAGCCATGTTCAAAGCCGTCGAAGGGGCAGAAGACGATGCCGATCAGGGCGCGCGTGACGTGCAGTCCATTCAGGTGGGACACAACGATGTGGTGCTGCTGATTGCAGCATCCGGTTCCACGCCCTATGTGCTGGGAGCGTTGAATGCAGCGCGCAGCGCAGGCGCATTGACCGTGGGCTTTGCCAACAACCCGAATGCGCCCGTCACGCAAAAATCCGACATCGGCATCACCCTGGACACGGGCAGTGAAGTGATCTCGGGCAGCACCCGGCTCAAAGCGGGGACCTCACAAAAAATTGCACTCAATACGTTTTCCAGCGCCTTGATGGTGCGGCTGAACAAGGTCTATGGCAACTTGATGGTGGACCTGAAAGCCACCAACGCCAAGCTGGTGCGCCGTGCGATAGCACTGACCATGCGCGCGGCCACCTGCGATGAAGCGCGCGCGCGGGAAACCCTGCTGGCTTGCGACCACCACGTCAAGGTGGCGGTCGTCGCGATCCGGTGCGGCGTTGATATCGCGACGGCGAAGGAGCGACTTGCTGCAGCCGGTGACAGCGTGCGCGGCGCACTGGACCTGGCGTGAGCGCCACGCGCAGCGCAGCGCCAACCCCCTGGGCGTGGATTCCCACGCTCTACTTCGCACAAGGCATTCCCTATGTGGTGGTGATGACCCTGTCGGTCATCATGTACAAGAACATGGGGGTCAACAACACCGACATTGCCCTGTACACCAGCTGGCTGTATCTGCCCTGGGTCATCAAGCCACTGTGGTCTCCGTTGATTGAGTTGTTCAGCACCAAGCGGGTGTGGATTGTGGCGCTGCAGTTTGCGGTGGGTGCATCACTGGCCTGTGTGGCGTTGACCATTCCGGGACCAGGCTACTTCAAGATGACGCTGGCCGTGTTCTGGCTCATGGCCTTTGCGTCGGCCTCGCACGACATTGCCGCTGACGGTTTCTACATGCTGGCCCTGCCCGAGCACAGCCAGGCCGCCTTTGTGGGTGTGCGATCCACGTTTTACCGGTTGGCCAATATCGGCGGCCAGGGTGGCCTTGTCTATCTGGCGGGGGAACTGCAGGAGCGCACCGGTAGCATGCAAACTGCCTGGACGATTGTTTTCTGGGTGCTGACCGCTTTGTTCGTGGCCATGGCGCTTTACCACTGGCTGGTACTGCCCAAGCCCGCCGCGGATGTGCGTGGTGCCGGACACACCAAGCTAGCTGATTTGGTCGGAGACTTCTTTAAGGTGTTTGCCGAATTCTTCAAGCGTCCCGGCATCTTGGTCATTCTGGGATTTCTGTTGTTGTACCGCTTTCCCGAGGCCCAGCTGCTCAAACTGGCCACGCCCTTCCTGCTGGACAAGACCGAGCTGGGAGGACTGGGGCTGAGCACCAAGGCGGTGGGCATTGCCTACGGCACCGTCGGCCTGACTGCGTTGACCCTGGGCGGTCTGCTCGGGGGCTGGATCATTTCGCGTGTGGGTCTCAAGCGCGCGTTATGGCCGCTGATTTTGTTGATGCACGTACCCAACGCCGTGTTCGTGCTGCTGGCCATGGCCCAGCCTCAGGATGTGGTGATTGTGAGCACGGCTCTGGCTGTCGAGCAGTTTGGGTATGGCCTGGGCTTTACCGCCTACCTGATGTACATGATCCTGGTGTCGGACGGGCTGCACAAGACCGCCCATTACGCGATTTGCACCGGATTCATGGCCCTGGGCATGATGTTGCCGGGCATGTGGAGTGGCTGGTTGCAACAGCAACTAGGCTATTTGCCGTTTTTCGTGTGGGTGCTGGTGGCGACGATTCCTTCGTTTGCCGTGGCTGCGCTGATCAAAGTCCCGGATGGATTCGGGAAGAAGACCGCGCCATGAAAGGGCTGCGGCTTCAATCCCTGGACGCCTTTCGCGGCTTCACCATTGCCGCCATGCTGGTGGTCAACAACCCGGGTGACTGGGGTCACCTCTATGCACCCCTGAAACACGCGGCGTGGGATGGCTGGACCTTTACCGACTGCATCTTCCCGTTCTTTGTTTTTATCAGCGGCGTGTCCATGACACTGAGCCTGTCCCGGCGGGCTGCGTTGGGCGACAACAGGATGCAGTTGCTTGGCCAAACGGTTCGGCGCAGCGCCACCATCATTGCCATTGGTTTGCTGCTCAACTTCATACCGGCCTTTGATCTTGCCACTTTGCGCATTCCGGGCGTGTTGCAGCGACTGGGCCTGTGCGCTTTGTTGGCGGCTCCCATCGTGCTGTTTGGCGGCTGGCGCACCCAACTGGCCTGGCTGGTGGGTTTGTTGGTGCTCTACACCGGCATACAGACCTGGGTTGCGGTGCCGGATGCATCGGGTGTCTGGCACACTGGTTCCTGGCGACCGGGCGAAGATGTGGGGGCATGGTTGGACCGCTCGTTGATGGATGGCCATTTGTGGCGCGCCAGCAAGACCTGGGACCCCGAGGGTTTGTTGTCCACAATTCCTGCGGTAGCCAGTCTGCTCGCCGGCGTATTGGCCGGGCATGGGCTGGCAAGCCAACGTGCAGCCTCGGAAAAGGTAGTCTGGATGCTGGTGGCTGGCCTGGGCTTGTTGTGTCTGGGCCAGGTGGTGGGCGCCTGGAGCATGCCCATCAACAAGAACCTGTGGAGTCCAGCCTACACGCTCTTTATGGCCGGATGGGCCAGTCTGGTTCTGGGGTTGTTCTATGGGGTGATGGATGCATGGCCGAACGCTGCGGGGCGCGCCAGAGCGGCTCAATGGGCTCAACCGCTGGTCATTTTCGGCATGAACGCCCTCTTCCTTTTTGCGCTATCTGGCCTCATCGCAAAAATGCTGGGTGTTGTCAAAGTGACGCCGCAAAGGACGCTCAAGGTCTGGCTTTTCGAAGGCATTCAAAACCTTGCATGGGCGCCGGTGAACGCGTCTTTGCTGTTTGCGCTATTGTTCACTGTGTTTTTTTACTGCATCGCCTGGGCCATGTGGCGCAAGGGCTGGTTTGTGAAGGTCTAGCCACATGGCAATTTGGAGCAGGCGACGTATGTTAGGCGCAGCTGGTGCAGGCACCCTGGCTGCGGTGGGTCTGGAAGCCTGCGTGGCACCCATCAAAAGCCCACGGCCAGCGTTCAGAGGTGCGCCGGAACTGGTGGCACTGGCGCCCGCGGCTCCCCGCGAATTCCGCGCTGCATGGGTCGCCACCGTGGCCAACATCGACTGGCCCAGCCGCAAGGGTTTGAGCACGGCGCAGCAGCAAGCCGAAATGCGCGTGATTCTGGACCAGGCCGTGGCTTTGGGTCTCAACGCCATCATTTTGCAAATCCGCACCAGCGCCGATGCGCTCTATGCCAGCCCACTGGAGCCCTGGAGCGAGTACCTGACGGGCTTGCAAGGCCAGGCACCCGAGCCGTTTTACGACCCGCTGGCGCTGTGGATTGAAGAAGCCCACGCACGCGCTCTGGAACTGCACGCATGGTTCAACCCGTTTCGGGCGCGCCAAAGCCAGGGCACTTCCAAGGCAGCGGCCACCCACCTGAGCCAGACACAGCCCACCTGGGTGAAGTCGTACGGTGACCAACTCTGGATAGACCCCGGCGAAAGCGCAGCGGCCGACCACACGCTGGCGGTGTTCATGGATGTGCTGTGCCGCTACGATGTGGACGGCATCCACATCGACGACTACTTCTATCCCTACCCAATCACCCAAGGCACGGGCAATGAGCCCAAGGTCGAGGTGGACTTTCCCGACCAGAGCGCCTGGCAGCGCTATGTGGACAGCGGCGGAACGCTCGCACGCAACGACTGGCGGCGCAGCCATGTCGATGCGCTGGTGCAGCGCATCCATGACGGCATCCGCAAGACCAAACCCTGGGTGCGTTTTGGCGTCAGTCCCTTCGGCATTGGACGCCCGGAATTGCGCCCACCCGGCATTCAGGGCTTCAGCCAGTACCACAAGCTGTATGCCGATGTAGAGCGCTGGTTGCAGGAGGGTTGGATGGACTACCTGGTGCCTCAGCTGTATTGGCGCATGGACCAGACCGCGCAGGCCTTTGTTCCGTTGCTGGACTACTGGCACGCGCAAAACCCGCGCAAGCGCAACATCTACGCCGGGCTGTTCACCAGCAAGCTGCCCGCGCCCGGTGTCGAAACGAAAAATGCCTGGCCACCGGAAGAAATCACCAACCAGATTACCGCCGTGCGCAGCCGTGCACCGGGCAGCGGCCATGTGCACTTCAGCATGGTGGCACTGCTGCAAAACCGCCTGGGGCTGGCGGAAACCTTGAAGGCAAAAACCTACGTCGGACCCACCCTGGTTCCCGCCTCCCCCTGGCTCGAAGACGGCTCGCCTGATGCTCCGCTAGCGAACCTGACATTGCGCAGCGATGGTGACCTGGAACTCACCCTTGCCACTGCGCAGACGAGCAAGCCGGTTGCGCGCTGGGCACTGTGGCTGCGCTATGGCGATCAATGGGAGTTTCGGGTCAGCGGACA
>DAOQRI010000200.1:0-5472 GCA_035355475.1 Rhodoferax sp.
GTCGACGTACGCCTGGCCCGTTCCCTCGGTCACGAAGCGCACGCGCTCGATGCCATCGGGCAATCGCTTGATGCCACGGCAGGGATGTACCCAGCCCTTGGGGCACAGACGCTGCTCGATGACCCAGGTAAATACGGCAGATATGGCCTGCATGTAACGATTCACCGTGGCCGTGGTTTTTTTGAGGGCACCGCGCTTGCGCTTGAAAATTTGTTGTCCCAGGTGATCCAGGCCGACAAACACCAGAGGGGGAGTGGTCTGCAGCTCGTTGCGGCAGACGTGGATCAGGTCGGAGTCGACGTTTTCCAGCGTGAATTCGCCAATCATGGCAAGCCAGGCTGAGAGTCGTTGCGTGCGGGTGGGGTCATGGCCTTCGTACTGGGCCATGTAGCGGTCGATGACCTGTTGCACCGTGAGTGCTTCAGGACGTACCGATAGCGCCTTGAGGCGCATGGAAACATTGTGCGAACTAGCGCCGGGAGTCGCTTGTACGCGGGTTGCTATCGAAATGGTCATGTTCATTCTCCGTTTTGTGCCGAAAACCGGCGGACTAGCGGAGTCCGAGAATGACGCTGACAAATCAAGTTTTCACAAAGCCTAAAACACTAACTGAATCAAAGACTTAGCGTTAACTTCGTCTTTGACCCAGTGCGATTTTGGCTCCTCGACCTGGGCTCGAACCAGGGACCTACGGATTAACAGTCCGGCGCTCTACCGACTGAGCTATCGAGGAATGAAGCCTCAGATTATAGCGTGGAAATTTCTGAAATTTGAGTGAAGCCTCAGAATTTTAAAAATTAGCACGTCAATCAAAGACTGGTGACTCCACGCCCAATACCTTGTGCAATTTCGGGCTGGTGGTGGTGTACTGCAAGAAGACTTTCTTCTCCGGAAAGATGAAGGGCATCGCGCCAAACGCCGCCAACGCGCATTCATGGAAGCCGCTGAGAATGAGTTTTTTCTTTCCGGGGTAAATATTGATATCTCCCACCGCAAAGATGCCGGGCTCGCTGGTGGAGAACTTTTCGGTGTCTACGGCGAGTTGTTTGCGGTCAATGTCAAGTCCCCAATTGGCTATTGGGCCAAGTTTGGGAGACAGGCCAAAAAACACGAGCAGCATGTCCAGCGGAACCAGGCGCGTGATGCCATCGGTGCCTGTGACCTTGAGCTCGCTCAACCGGCCGTTGACCTCTTCAAATCCGGTGACCTGACCGACCAGGAATTGCATTTCCATCGCATCGCACAACGCGCGCATTTTGGTCACATTGGCGGGAGCAGCCTTGAATCCGTCGCGGCGGTGGATCAGGATGACGCTTTCTGCTTTGTGGGCGGAACCATCGTTGTTGCCTGCACAGAAGTTCAGGGCCCAGTCCAGAGCCGAGTCGCCGCCACCCACGATGACAAGGTTCTTGCCTGCATAGTCGGCTGGATTCTTGACGTGGTAGGTCAGCTGATCACCCTCGAACTTCTCCAGCCCCTCGACTTTGAGTGTGCGCGGCTGAAAAGCGCCAACCCCAGCGGCAATGAAAATGGTTTTGGCAAGAAAGCGGGTGCCGTGACTGGTTTCCACCAGGAATCGACCATCAGGCTGCTTTTCGACGGTGGTAACTTCCTGTCCGTAGTGGAAAGTGGCTCCAAACGGCGCTATCTGCTTGAGCAGGTTGTCTGTGAGCTCCTGGCCGGTGCAGACCGGCACTGCGGGAATGTCATAGATGGGTTTGTCGGGGTATAGCTCCACGCACTGGCCGCCCGGGTGGGGCAGGGAATCAATGACGTGGGCCTTGACGTCCAGCAGGCCCAACTCAAACACCTGGAACAGGCCCACCGGGCCTGCGCCGACGATGACGGCATCGGTTTCGATGGTCACTGAGGGCGTGCAATCAGCGGATCAGGAACTGCAGCTTGCCAGTCTTGTCTTTCCACTCTTCGGCTTCGGGCAATTCGGCCTTGCGCTTGGTGATGCTCTTCCAGGTTGGCAACTTGGCCAGTTCAGCATTGAGCTTGGTCATGTGGCGCTGGTCTGAAGGCACATCTTCTTCGGCATAGATGGCGTTCACCGGGCACTCGGGGATGCACACTGCGCAGTCAATGCATTCATCGGGGTCGATCGTCAGGAAGTTGGGGCCTTCGCGGAAGCAGTCCACGGGGCAAACGTCGACGCAATCGGTGTACTTGCACTTGATGCAGGCTTCGGTGACGGTATGGGTCATTTTTATTCAGACAGGGAAAGTATTAACAACCCCTTGATTTTATTGGCATTTGCTTACGAAACCTGTCGCGGCGGTAGGCCCGTAGGGGCATTACCGCCGCAATTCTTGTTGCAGGTCAATTTAGCAGCAGCGCGCCAGAGGTTTTGTGGCTTGCGGTATCGACCAGAATCAATGCGCCCAGCACGCGGCTTTGGGTGTAAGGCAGGGCCGCAATCGGCTCCTGAAGCGTCAACTCAATGTGGCCAATGGCGTTGGGCAGGATCTGCGTCGCATCGTGTTCCTCCAGGGTGTTGACGTCCAGGCTGTGCACGATGCGCTTGACCTTGGCTTTGATCCAGCGGTGGCCATGCAGGGCCAGGTAGACGCGGCCCGCTACCAGTGGTTCGTCATCCATCCAGGCAACCGTAGCCTTGATCTCCCGGCTGCATTGCACAAAGGCGCGGGGCTTCGGGGTGTCCGCGAACTCGTCATCCGGGTCTGCGCCGGGTGTGACCTGCGCCAGCAGCCAGTCGCCACGGGATACATCCACTTCGCGGTCCAGTGTGATGCCGGCGCCATGGCCAGCGGCCACGCCTTTGGCCACCCGGGCGTGGTTCAGCACCTGTGCCACCTTGGCTGTCTGTCCGCTGGGGTGGATGCTGACGGTGTCGCCCACCTGCACGGCACCGGTGGCCACACGGCCCCAGAACACACGGCGTCCCTGTGAGGTGTCGCTGGAAGAATGGAATTTCTCCACCCACTGCACCGGGAAGGAGAAGGGCACATCCGTCTCAGCAGCTGTCACCGGCAATTGCTCCAGCAGGGCGAGCAAGCTGGGGCCGTTGTAGCCGCACCAACCGGGGTTAGCGGTCACCACGTTGTGGCCTTTGAGTGCGGACATGGGGATGGTGGCCGTGACAGAAATGTTCGCGTGTTCTGCAAACGCCTGCAGGGCCTGACGTATCTTGCCGAACGCGGCGGTGGCATCGTCACCCAGCGCGTCGAGTTTGTTCACCGCAAAGATGATGCCGGGCACGCGCAACAGGTTCACCAGCAGGCTGTGGCGGCGGGTTTGTGGCAACAGCTCGACCAGACCGTCCACATTCCATTTCAGCTTGGTCGCATCGACTAGCACCACTGCGGCGTGGGCACTGCTGGCGGCGGTCACCATGTTGCGGGTGTACTGCTCGTGGCCGGGCGCGTCGCCAATGATGAACTTGCGCGACGGCGTGGCGAAGTAGCGGTAAGCCACGTCGATGGTGATGCCTTGCTCGCGCTCGGCGCTCAAGCCGTCGGTGAACAGCGCCAGGTCAGCCTCGCCGCTTTTGGAGACGTTGGCCAATTGGTCCTGCAAGACCGAGCGGCTGTCCACCAGTAGGCGGCCAATCAGCGTGCTCTTGCCGTCGTCCACGCTGCCGCAGGTGATGAAGCGCAGCGCAGATGAAGTGTCATTTAGGCTGCTAGACCTCGTGGAATATGCGTGAGCAGCTATCAGAGTTGTAGCGGTTGTCATTTTAAAAATACCCGTCTTTCTTGCGTTTTTCCATCGAGGCTTCGGACGTCTTGTCGTCCATGCGGGTGGCACCACGCTCACTCACGTCGGCCTGCAGGGTTTCGATCACGATGTCGGCGGCGGTTGCTGCCAGGCTTTCCACCGGGCAGGTGCAGGTGATGTCACCCACGGTGCGAAAGCGCACATCGCGGCTCTCGACCGTTTCGCCATCTTTGGGCGGCGTCAGCTCGGTCACCGGGACGAGCAGACCCTTTCGTTCGACCACGTCGCGCTTGTGGGTGTAGTAAAGACTTGGCAGAGCGATTTGCTCGCGCTCGATGTACTGCCACACGTCCAGTTCGGTCCAGTTGCTGATGGGGAACACGCGGAAGTGTTCGCCGCTCTGCAAACGGGTGTTGAACAGCGTCCACAGCTCGGGCCGCTGGGCCTTGGGTTGCCATTGGCCAAAGCTGTCGCGGTGGGAAAAGATGCGTTCCTTGGCACGGGCCTTTTCCTCGTCGCGGCGGGCGCCGCCGATGTGTGCGTCAAAGCGGAATTCATCGATGGCTTCCAGCAGCGTCACCGACTGGTGCACATTGCGGCTCTCGCCTGGGTGGGCCAGGCGCACGGTGCCCCGGGCCATGGAGTCCTCCACGCTGCGCACGATGAGCTCGGCACCCAACTCCTTGGCGCGCAAATCCCGGAAGTCGGTCACTTCATGGAAGTTGTGGCCGGTGTCAATCATGAGCAGTGGGTAGGGGATGCGACCGACGCCAAAGGCTTTTTCGGCGCACTTGAGCATGACAAGTGAGTCCTTGCCGCCGGAGAACAGCAGGGCCGGGCGCTCAAACGAAGCGGCGACTTCGCGCAGGATGAAGATGGTCTCTTCCTCCAGCGCATCCAGGTGCTGGTTGGAGAGGCGCTCGAAATGGGTGGGTTCGGTCATTGCGTTCATGATTTGGCTTCTTCGTGTTTCACGTGCAGTCCGCACTCTTTTGCAGCTTCGTCTTCCCACCACCAACGGCCGGAGCGGAAGTCTTCACCGAGGCTGATGGCGCGGGTGCAGGGCGCGCAGCCAATGCTGGGGTAGAACTGGTCGTGCAGGGGGTTGTAGTCCACACCGTTTTCGGCGATGTAGTGCCAGACATCACCCCAGGTCCAGTTGGCCAGGGGGTTGATCTTGGCGCGGGGCTCCGACGTGTCCACCAGTGGCACATCGGCACGGGCGCCGCTCTGTTCGCGGCGCAAGCCGGTGATCCAGGCATCTTTGCCTTTGAGCGCGCGCTCAAGCGGCTCCATCTTTCGGATGCCGCAGCAGGCTTTGCGCAGGGCAATGCTCTTGTACATTGCTTCCCTGCCTTCACGGTCTACGAACTGCACCACGGATTCGCTCAGCGGTGTGTACACCGTCACCGCGGCGCGGCTGGACGCCCTGAAGCGCTCCAGCAGGTCCAGGGTTTCATGATGCAAAGCGCCGGTTTCCAGCACGAAGATGCCGATGTCCAGTTGGAGGCTGTTGATGAGGTGGCTGATGACCACATCTTCCGCGCCGAGACTGGAGGCCTGGGTAACCGCCCCGGCATAGTCGGATGCGGCCTGGGCGAGCACGCCCTGCGTTTCGGAGAGCTTTTTCGCGTAGTCCTTGGAGGCACGAGCATGTAGGTCGATGGCGCTCATGCGACAGCCCTTTCGCGAGCAGCAGGGGACGCACCCTCTCGTGCGAAGAGCGGCTGCACGGTGACGGCATCCCCCTGGTAGAAGCCGCGGTAACGGTCGAACTGGCGTTGCGCA
>DAOQRI010000201.1:0-5440 GCA_035355475.1 Rhodoferax sp.
GTGCTGGCATTGCACCCGCCGAAAAGACCATTGGAAAGAACGGCGCCCATAGCCTGGCGGTATTCAGCAAAACCATTACTGTCAATCTGATCGGCAGCTTCAACATGATCCGGTTGGCAGCAGAAGCCATGGCCAAGAATGAACCCGAATCAACCGGTGAGCGCGGCGCCATTATTTCCACCGCTTCCGTCGCTGCCTATGACGGCCAGATGGGTCAGGCGGCCTACAGCGCATCCAAAGGTGGCGTGGTTGGAATGACTTTACCAATTGCCCGCGACCTCGCCCGCAATGGCATCCGAAACATGACTATCGCACCTGGTATTTTCGGTACGCCCATGATGTTTGGAATGCCAAAGGAAGTACAAGACTCGCTGGCAGCCGCTGTACCCTTCCCTTCACGTTTGGGTACACCGCAGGACTACGCCAAGCTGGCACTTCACATTTTTGAGAACGACATGCTCAACGGTGAAGTCATTCGCCTGGATGGAGCAATCCGCCTGGCACCTCGCTAAACACCGAAGCCATCATCGGCGGCGATCACTGCGCCGTTGATGAAATGACTCTGGTCAGAACACAGCATCACCAGCAACGCGTCCAGATCCTGGGGCTGGCCAACCCGTTTGCGGGGAAGCATTTGAACCAGCTTTTGCCCGGCCTCCGTTTGCCAATGCCGATGATTGATTTCGGTGTCAATGTAGCCCGGGCAAATCGCGTTGACGTTGATGCCAAAACGTCCCCATTCCAGGGCCATGGCCTTGGTCATCTGAATCACCGCCGACTTGCTCATGCAGTACGCACCGATTTGTGGCAACACGCGCAAGCCCGCCATGGACGCAATGTTGATGATGCGTCCCCCGGTGTAACTTCCCGGTGCAGTACCTTTGGCACGCGCCAGCATGCGCTTACCGACTTCCTGCGCCACAAAGAATGCGCCCTTCACGTTGGTATCAAAAATGAAGTCAAAGTCGTCTGGAGAAACATCCTGAATCCGCTGTGTGGTGCTGACTCCAGAATTGTTGACCAGAATGTCGATAGAACCGACTTCGGTCTCCGCATGGGCAACCGCCGACTTGATGGAATCGTGGTCGGTCACGTCCAATTCAATCACGTGCGCGTCGCCCCCTTCTCCATCAATGGTTGCGCGCAAGTCCTTGAGTTTCTCCACCCTTCGACTGGCCAGAACAACGGCCGCTCCGGCCGAAGCAAGCGTACGTGCAAACTGCGCGCCCAGCCCGCTCGAAGCCCCTGTGATGAAAGCCACGCGTCCCGAAAGATCGATGCTGTAAGCCATTTAGAGAACCCTCACGAATAAAAAAGTACGACCGTGCTATTGTGCCAAATCAGGGCATAAAATCAATTGAGTGCAATTGCCCCCAGCCGAGTTGTTAGCGCAAAACAATCTGACCCCATTATTGAACGAGACACACCATGACCAACGAGGAAATTCTTGCCCAGTTCGGACCGCGTGAAGCAATGGAATACGACGCGGTCGTCGTGGGCGGTGGGCCCGGTGGCCTGTCTGCCGCGATTCGCCTGAAGCAATTGGCCGCGGAAAAAGGCAATGACATTTCGGTTGTCGTTCTGGAAAAAGGCTCCGAACCCGGTGCGCACATCCTCTCCGGTGCCATCATGGACCCCATTGCGCTAAATGAACTCTTTCCAAACTGGAAGGAACTTGGGGCACCCCTGAACCAGCCCGTGACCGACGACGCCATGGTCATGCTCAGCGAAACATCCGGGTTTCGCATTCCCAACTTCCTGTTGCCTGAGTGCTCCCAAAACCACGGCAACTACATCATCAGCCTTGGTGCCCTCACCAAATGGCTGGGCGAGCAGGCCGAAAGTTTGGGGGTTGAAATATTCCCCGGCTTTGCTGCTGCCGAGGTGCTGTACAACGAGGATGGATCGGTCAAGGGTGTCGCCACCGGCAACATGGGCGTTGGCAAGGATGGCAATCCCGGCGAGAACTTCCAGATCGGCATGGAACTGCTAGGTAAGTACACCATCTTCGCCGAAGGGTCGCGCGGACATTTGGGCAAGCAGCTGATTGCGAGGTTCAAGCTGGATGAGGGTTGTGATCCGCAGTCCTACGGCATTGGCATCAAAGAGTTGTGGGAAGTAGACCCCTCGCGTCACCAGCCGGGGTTTGCGATGCATACCGCTGGCTGGCCCATGGATGAGCATTCGTATGGCGGCTCGTTCATGTACCACATGGAAGACAACAAGGTGGTACTGGGCTTTGTAACGGGTCTCAATTACAGCAACCCGTACATGAGCCCGTTTGAGGAATTCCAGCGCTGGAAAACCCATCCCAACATCCGCTACTACCTGGAAAATGGCAAAGGGGAAGTCACCGCCAAACGCCTGTCCTACGGCGCACGGGCCATCACCGCGGGTGGATTGATGTCATTACCCAAGACCGTGTTCCCTGGCGGTGCACTGGTCGGTTGCGACGCTGGTTTCCTCAACGTAAGCCGGATCAAGGGAAGCCATTCGGCCATCAAAACGGGTGCATTGGCCGCTGAGGCTGCATACGAAGCGCTGCAGGCTGGTCGACAGCATGACGAGCTGACGGCGTATCCGGAGGCGTTTGAGAAAAGCTGGCTGTTCAAGGAACTCAACAAATCGCGCAACTTCAAGGCCTGGTTCAAATGGGGCCTCACTGTGGCCACGCTGATGAACGGATTTGAACAGTTCACGCTTAGAGGCAACATGCCCTGGACCATTCGCCGGACCAAGGCGGATCACGAATATCTGAAGCCAGCCGCAGAGTGCAAACCCATTGACTATCCAAAGCCGGATGGCAAGCTGACCTTTGACAGGCTATCCAGCGTGTTCATAGCCAATGTGAACCACGAAGAGCAACAGCCTGCCCACTTGACGCTTAAAGACGCATCGGTTCCAGTCAACATCAACTTGGCCAAATTTGCCGGGCCTGAGGCGCGCTACTGCCCAGCCGGTGTGTACGAGTTTGTGAAAAACGACGACAACACGGAACGCTTGCAGATCAATGCGCAGAACTGCGTGCACTGCAAGACTTGCGACATCAAAGACCCAACGCAAAATATTGTCTGGGTCACGCCTGAGGGTGGTGGCGGGCCGAATTACGCGGGAATGTAAGAACGCACCCATTGCGCTCGATCGATAGACCAAAACTGGCTAACTCGCAACCATCGGCTGCGACCCTTGTGGTCTATGCCAAGAATATTGGAGTACTTTGATGTTTCCCGAATACCGCGACCTGATTTCCCAGCTCAAAACCAACGATCTCCATTTCAGCCACCTGTTTGACCAGCACAATGCGCTGGACCAGAAGATCAAAAATATGGAGGCCCACGTTGAGCATGGAACACATGCCGAAATTGAGAATTTGAAGAAGGAAAAACTCCACCTCAAGGATCAGGTCTACGCCATCCTGAAAAAGGCGTCTGCACCGGCCTGACGGCCAATGCACTAGAATTCCCAGGTCAGGAGAGAGCCCTCCCCGAGAGGGCCGCCGAAGGCGCAGGACCGCTGATTGCAGCAGTCTGAACGCTCAGGCAAAAGGACTGACAAACGGGTTGCAGCAGTGATGCAGTCACCCGATCCCCACTGGAGAGAGGCGCCACACGATGGCGCCCACCGAAGGAGCAAACCGCAGTTAGCGCACCGTGCGTGCGACGAACCCGGCGAATCTCTCAGGTAAAGCGGACAGCGGGGGCAGCCCAGGTCATCAACAGCGTGTTGGTGCCGTGGATAGCCAATTGCCCCTTCTTGAGGAGACTTCATGTCCGCTTCTGACACAACTCTGTTGACCACGCCGCTCAACGCCCTGCATATCGAACTGGGTGCGCGCATGGTGCCGTTTGCCGGCTACTCCATGCCGGTGCAATACCCCTCCGGCCTGATGGCCGAACACCACCACACGCGCAAGGCCGCCGGCCTGTTTGACGTATCCCACATGGGCCAGTTGCGTCTGGTCGGTGCGGACGCCGCTGCAGCGTTCGAAACCCTGATTCCGGTTGACGTGATCGACCTACCAGTAGGCAAGCAGCGCTACGGCCTGCTGCTCAATGACGAAGGCGGCATCATCGACGACCTGATGTTCTTCAACAAGGGTAACCACGAAATATTCGTCATTGTCAACGGCGCCTGCAAAGCCGGCGACATCGCCCATATTCGGGCCAAAATTGGCAGCCGATGCCAGGTCATCCCCTTACCCGAAATGGCGCTGCTGGCACTGCAAGGACCGCAGGCCGTCACCGCCCTGTCCCGCCTGTCACCCGGTGTGGAGAAACTGGTGTTCATGACCGGTGGCAACTTCACCGTCGACACCGGCACGCAGAAGATCGATGTCTTCCTGACACGCAGCGGCTACACCGGCGAAGACGGTTTCGAGATATCCGTGCACGAGTCCCAAGCTGAGGCATTGGCCCGCGCGATTCTCGCTCAGCCCGAGGTCAAACCGATTGGCCTAGGCGCGCGCAACTCTCTGCGCCTGGAAGCCGGCTTGTGCCTGTATGGCAACGACATCGACACCAGCACCCACCCGGTGGAAGCCAACCTGCTTTGGGCCATGCAAAAGGTGCGTCGCGCTGGTGGTGCGCGCGAAGGCGGTTTCCCGGGCGCTACAAAAATACTAGCTGCTCTCGCAGAATCCACGAGGGCTACAGCACCAAATGGCACTCGAAAACGCGTAGGTCTCATTGCACTGGAGCGTGTCCCCGTGCGCGACCATACGGAGCTGCAGGACGGCCAGGGCAACCGAATTGGCGAAGTCACCAGCGGCCTGCTCGGCCCCACCATCGACAAGCCGGTGGCCATGGGTTATGTGGATGCGTCCTTTAGCGCGCTGGGAACCCAGGTCGTTGCCATCGTGCGCGGCAAGCCGGTGCCCATGGTGGTGAGCAGCATGCCCTTTGTACCGACCAATTATTTCCGCGGCTAACAGCGATGCGCAATGCCGCTACATTGCGGCTACAGTCTGCGCTGGCAGTCAGGTTTTGGTTTTCCTTCCATCATTTTTCTTAAGTCTTTTCAGGAGTTTTTCATGTCCATAAAATACACCCCCGATCACGAATGGCTCAGCGTCGAAGGCGGCATCGCCACCGTCGGTATCACCCACCATGCACAGGATGCGCTGGGCGATGTGGTATTTGTGGACCTGCCCGAAGTCGGCAAGACTCTGGACGCCAAGGAAGTCGCTGGGGTTGTGGAATCTGTCAAGGCGGCGGCCGATGTGTACATGCCCGTGAGCGGCGAAATCACCGAAGTGAACGAAGCCCTGCGCGCTGACCCATCACTGGCCAACACCGATCCGTTGGGCGCGGGCTGGTTTTTCAAGGTCAAGCTCTCCAACGCTGCCGAATTGGACGGACTGATGGACGAGACCAGCTACACCGCCTTCTCCGCAGGCTGATTGAATTTGCCCCCACGCTCCGCCGCTGTGTGGAGCGTCGCC
>DAOQRI010000202.1:0-5422 GCA_035355475.1 Rhodoferax sp.
GACCGCTTGCCGGGCTCGGCAGAAACGCGCAACGTCCGCCATCACGCGCATCGTCCACGGATAGATCGAACCATCGTGCTTCTGCTTGAAGTAGGCCTGGAAGCCGCCACCGACCGAAAGAACCACGGCTGCCTCTTGTGAGAGCTGCAGCGCGGTCTTGGTTCTTTCGGTCGGGTGCGGCGTCTGGCCTCGGTGTCGAAGGCCTTGCAAGGATACCGGCTACGTCCGACTGCCCGGTGCGTTCAGTTGACCTCTGGACGTCGACCTGGCTGTTTTGCACGTTCGCAGCAGGCCCTTGCGCGGCTTGCGTGAGCAATGCTGCAGTGTCGGTGGCAGCCACATTCGGCATGGCAGCGGAGTCGACAACCGGCAACATTGCAGGAGCCACCGCGTTCACGGGATCCCTGGGCAAGAATTTCTTGCCCTCATCGAATTCGCCCAGGACAGAGGTCTCAACCAGAAGCTTGGCATCCCGATCTTTGCCCAATTCGCGACCGTCTGTGGCGACTGGTTGGATGGGTAAATTGGAAGTGGGATCGGGCAGGGTCGATGGCACAACGGGAGCCGTAGTCACTTCAGCTTCGGCACTCGCGTCTACAGTTTCGGTGGCAGGTGGTTCCGCCTTTTCTGACGATTCTACGGATGCAAGAACTGCGCCAAATCCACCGTTTTGGCTATCTGTCGCCCCGGGTTTGTTTTTTTGATTTCTGGAATCTGCGGCGGCCGTTCGAACGCCATTGGGTTTGGGTCCGGCTTCAATAGTCATGTGTTTCTCCACTCATTGGCAACGCCCGGTTGCGGGCGTGCTGCATTGCTGCAAATTCATCCATCTGTCGCTGTTCGCGCTGCTGTTGGACACGATTCAACGCCTCTTTGCGAGTCTTCAGTATCTGATTGAGTCCAGCCAAGCGAAACTCCGCCTGCAAAAGGTTCGTGCGGGCCTGGTCCAATTGATTGACCACCCCGGAAATCACTCCTGTCTGCATGACAATGGCTTGCTGAAGCCGGTCCATGAACTGGTACTGGTGGCGGATAATCTGTGCCGAGATCTCCCTGGCGGCGGACCCAATCCAGCGGGCATCCGTGTCAGCGGCGTAGCCCTCCAATTGCGCCAGTTGCTGCCGCGCAAATTGCAGGTTCCGCTCAACATTCGCAGCAACTTGCGCCAAATGGTCGCGACGTATCGTTGCGTGCTCAATGGCCAGTGCTACGCTTCTCAGATGCGACATGGACTGTCCCCTGATCGATTCCTGGTCATGCCGCACCCGCATTCAGTTCGGTCGCCGCCGACATTTCGCCCACGACCCAATCCATGGACGTCGCCTCATACATGTCTTGCTGCAAAAACCGGCTCATACCGTCATGCAGTGCGATTGCCTCATCCAGTGCACGGTCCGAGCCCTGCGCGTACGCACCAATCTGCACCAGATCGCGGCCGCGCTCATATTTCGAATAGATCGCCCGAAACCGGCGTGCCAACTCGAAGTGCTCCCGGGACACCACGTTGTGCATGACCCGTGAAGCCGACTGTTCAACGTCAATGGCCGGGTAGTGACCCGCCTCTGCCAAGCTACGCGACAGCACAATGTGTCCGTCCAGAATGGCCCGGGCCGCGTCGGCTATGGGGTCCTGCTGGTCATCGCCCTCCGTCAGTACGGTATAAAACGCAGTGATGGAACCCACCCCATTCAAGCCGTTTCCACTGCGCTCCACCAACTGTGGCAGCTTGGCAAAACAGGAAGGCGGGTAGCCCTTGGTCGCTGGCGGCTCGCCAATCGCCAATGCAATTTCCCGTTGCGCCATGGCATAGCGGGTGAGCGAGTCCATGAGAAGCAACACATGCTGGCCCTGGTCCCGAAAGCTTTCCGCAATCGCGGTTGCATAGGCTGCGCCCTGCAAACGCAATAGTGGCGGTGCGTCGGCGGGTGCCGCCACCACGACGGATCGTGCACGCCCGTCTGCGCCCAGTATGTCCTCGATGAATTCCTTCACCTCACGACCCCGCTCACCAATGAGGCCCACCACAATGACATCGGCCTCGGTGTAACGGGCCATCATGCCCAGCAATACGCTTTTGCCTACGCCCGATCCGGCAAACAGACCAATACGCTGGCCACGGCCCACGGTCAGCAGCGCATTGATGGCCCTGACTCCGGTGTCCAGCGGCTGGCGTACCGGCGCGCGGTCCATGGCGTTGATGGGTTTCCTGTCCAACGGGCGGGACACGATGTCGGTGATGGGGCCCATGCGGTCCATGGGCAGGCCCTGCGCATCGACCACCCGGCCCAGCAGACCGTTACCCAGTGGCAAACGCAATAAACCCGCATCCGCTTGAGCCTTCAGAGGGGCTGTTTCACCCAGACGGGGAACTGGAACATAGGCAGCCGCTGGCGCGACCCCAGCACCGCTGGACAGCCCATGCACATCACCAGCGGGCATCAAAAACGCCCGATCACCTGCAAAACCCACCACCTCGGCCAGCACGCTGGGTCGCGCCTTCATGGACACCACACACTGTGACCCTACCGGAACCCTAATACCGCTGGCTTCCAGCACCAGACCCGTCAGGCGCGTCAACGTGCCTCGCACTTCCAGCGTGCTGTCGTAGGCCACGCTGTCGCGCGCACTTGCCAGGTAGTCGGCCCAAGTGTTGCTGGACTCAGTCTGCACCATTGGGGACCTCCCAGGATGATTCCAGTCCCAACTTTGCTACTGCGCGGCTCCAGCGCTTTTCGAGCGTGCCGTCCACCACTGTTCCAGCGGACTCGATCAGGCAACCACCCCGGGTTACCGACGAATCGGACAGCAAAGAGAGCGCCAAACCAGAGAATTCGGTCTTAATCACATCTTGGAGCACATCCATATCGACCGGGTTCAACCGAACAAACGCGGCTTTGCTGTCAATGGCCAGTACGCTCAGCGCTTCGCGGATTACCGGCTGCAGTACGTTGGGATTGGCAGACAATTCATGGCGCAACACCTGCCGCGCGAGCTCACAGGCCAACTCCAGAACACCCTGGGCCATGGCTTGCTGGGATTCGGCAATTTGCGCATTGGTGGACTCAAAGAGTTGACCAAACTGCCGGGCCGCTTCCTGGCCCTGGGTTTCAATGTATTGGGCAATCAGGCGCTGCCCCTCCAAGGTGGCTTGCGCATGACCTTGTGCGTAGCCGTCGGAGAAACCACGTTGATGGGCTTCGTTTTCCCTAGACTGCTCTTCGGCCATCTCTCTGGCCTTGACCTTGGCGGCAAAACGCACCGCTGCCTGATCCACCGCGCCAAAATCCCATCCCGCGACGGCACCCAGTTCCTCTCCAGGAATAATGCGGTTGTGGTTGCGTGTCATCAGACCATGGCGTCGTCGCCACCTCCACCGCCGATGACAATCTGCCCCTCGTCCGCCAGACGGCGCACGGTTTTGAGCACTTCCTTCTGCTGGGCTTCCACTTCGGACAGGCGCATGGGTCCACGCGATTCCAGGTCTTCCCGCAAGGTAGCCGCCGCACGGGACGACATATTGGACAGAATCTTTTCCTTCAATTCGGGCTGCGCACCCTTCAAGGCCACGATGAGCACGTCGGAAGACACTTCCTTGAGCACCATCTGGATCGCCTTGTCGTCGAGTTTGAGCACATCGTCGAACACAAACATCTTGTCCATGATCTTCTGGGCCAGGTCAGCATCATGGTTGCGGATGGACTCGATCACCGTACCTTCGATCGCGGTGCCCATCAAATTGATCATTTCGGCGGCTGTCTTGACGCCACCCAGTGACGACTTGCGGATCTTGTCACCACCCGCCAGCACCTTGAACAACACCTCGTTCAGGTCTTTCAGCGCAGTGGGCTGTATGCCTTCCATGGTGGCCACGCGCAGCATCACCTCGTTGCGCTGACGCTCGGTCAGATTCTTGAGCACATCGGCGGCCTGGTCATAGTCCAGGTGGACCAAAATGGCCGCCACGATTTGCGGGTGCTCATTGCGCAACAGTTCGGCAACCGACAGCGGGTCCATCCATTTCAGGCTTTCAATACCCGAGACGTCACCACCCTGCAAGATCCGGTCAATTAGCAGCGCCGCCTTGTCATCACCAAGGGCCAGTTTCAACACCGAACGCACATAATCGCCCGAGTTCGACACCAACAGACTCTGGGACGCCGCAACCCCAGTGAATTTGCCCACCACCTCATCGACCCGCTCGCGGGTGATCTGCGTGGTCTTGGCAATGGCCTCACCCAGCTTCTGCACCTCTTTGGGAGACAGGTGCTTGAACACCTCTGATGCTTCTGCCTCACCCAGAGACATCATCAGAATGGCAGCGTCTTGTAATCCGTCGTCTTGTGACATGGTGCTATTTTGCGTTGGCTATCAGGCCGGTGCCTCGCCATTCATCCACGTTTTGATGATGTTGGCGACCGCAGCCGGGTTGTCCCGCGTCAATTTTCGCGCGTCTTCCAGCTGCAGTTCACCGGCAGAGGCCTGCACCGGGTCTACGCTGGCGCCCGGGCTAGGCAATTTTGGCCGCTCGGGCATTTCAGACTCCAGAGCGTCGAGTTGATTGACCCGCACGTTGCTGGCCGCTGCGCTGGCCACGGGTGCCTGCGCCAGCGCTTTCAGTGCAGGCCGCAAAACACCCATCAAAACCAAGGCGCCGAACAACAGGGTTCCAACGGGCCAGGCAAAGCTGCGCAGAATGTCGATCACCTCTGGCTGGCGCCACAGCGGAATATCGATGACTTCAATCTTTTCAGGAGCGAAAGCCGCATTCATCAGGTTGACGGAGTCACCCCGGTCTTTATTGAAGCCAACGGTTTCCCGCACCAGCGCGGTCATCTTTTCGATTTGGGCATCCGTCAGCGGTGTGCTGGTGGTCTTACCCTTGTCATTGACCGTCACGTTGTTGTTCACCACGACCGCCGCGTTGATGCGCTTGATGACGCCGGTTGCACCCTTGACCACCCGGATGGTCTTGTCCACCTCGTAGTTGGTGATGGACTCGCGCTTGCCACCGCCTGCTGCACCGGCCTGCCCGTTGGCAGCCAATCCCTGTGCTGCACCGTTGATGGGCGCCGAGGCCTGGGCTGGTGGCTGGTTGGTGGTGGCCCCTGGCACACCCGATGGGGGCGCTGTGGATGCTGCGTTGGTACTCTCTATTGTCTGCTGGCTGCGCACCGCGCTGGCATCCGCACTCTGGTTGGGCTTGTGGGACTCTGTGGTGGACTCTGTTTGCGAGAAGTCCAATTCGGCCGTGACCTGCGCCTTGACGTTCTGGCGGCCGACGATGGGCTCCAGGATGTCCAGAATCCGCCGGCTGTACTGTTGCTCCAACATCCGTACGTGTTGCAGTTGCTCGGCATCGACCCCCATGGCACCACCGGAGCCATCGGTCGGGGTGGACAGCAACTTGCCCGTGTCATCCAGC
>DAOQRI010000203.1:0-5409 GCA_035355475.1 Rhodoferax sp.
TGCGTTGATTTCGATCGCCCTGCCGGTTTGTGTTGTGCTGGCCGAGTGCCGCCGCAAGAACATGAATTTGTGGCTGGGCAGCTACCTGCGCCACCGCCGACCAAAAGTCACAGGCGGGCCGATGCATATCATGTTTGCCTTTGTGGACCACTTCGAGCCCCAGTGGGGGCGGCCACAGTACGAGGTCGAAGTCGCTCGTGTCGCGCGCTGGCGCGAAGGCTATAAGGCAATGGCAGGCCGCCACCACGATGCTGACGGTGTGGCCCCCCAGCACACCTTTTTTTATCCAGAGGAAGAGTATCGCGCCGAGCACTTAGACCAACTTGCTGCGCTATGTAAGGAAGGCTATGGAGAGATTGAATTGCATTTGCACCACGACAACGACACAGAAGTAGGACTGCGAGAGAAGATCGAACGCTTTGTGACCGTGCTCCACGACCGCCACGGTGCATTACCGATTGAGCCAGCAACTGGGCGTCCTGCTTTCGCCTTTATTCATGGCAATTGGTGCCTTGACAATTCCCGCCTAGACGGTCGATGGTGTGGTGTTAATAACGAATTGCGCGTGCTAGGTGAGTTGGGTTGCTATGCTGATTTCACCTTGCCATCGGCGCCCAGTGACACGCAAACCCAAAAGATAAATAGCATCTACTATGCCACGGATGATTGCAACCGTCCGAAATCGCACAACAACGGTGTCGACGCACAAGTGGGACGATTGGGCACGGGCGATCTGCTGCTGGTGCAAGGTCCTTTGGCTCTCAACTGGAAGAGTCGACGCTGGGGTCTGATTCCGCGCATCGAAAACAGTGACATTCGGGCTGCGTATGCCCCGACACCCGATCGGGTGGATCTATGGGTGAATCAGCATATTCATGTTCAGGGTCGCCCCGAGTGGATTTTCGTCAAGGTACACACGCATGGCGCCCCGGAACGGGATGTAGAAGCACTCCTCGGTTCTCCGATTGACGCAATGTTCACTGATCTGGAGTCGCGCTACAACGACGGCAGTCGATATGTGCTGCACTACGTCAGCGCACGAGAAATGGTCAACATCATCAAAGCAGCTGAGGAAGGGCTTACTGGCAACCCAAACGTCTATCGTAACCATTGGCTTCCCAAACCTCCGATGTTTACAAAGCAATTCCCTAGTTGGGCATAGCACAATGCTGCGCAAACGCGAAATTGCCGCACAGATTTTCGGCACCATGGGTCTGGGCAGAGCTCTGGGTAGGCTGCGTTCAACGGTCGTCTCTGACTTGCGGGTCTTGGCCTATCACCGAGTGCTAACGCAGCTTGACGAGCAGACCTTCGCTTTCGACGTTGAACTAGTCAGCGCATTACAGGCAGAGTTTGAGTGGCAAATGGCCTACGTGGCGCAGCACTTTCAGCCCATTTCAATTCATCAACTTGTTGAGGCCATACAGCATGGTCAAGCGTTGCCGCGCCGCGCAGTGATGGTGACATTTGACGATGGCTATCGTGACAACTGCGAGGTAGCTTTCCCGGTACTCCAGAGGCTAGGAGTTCCGGCCGTATTTTTTCTTTCCACGGGCTATATTGGCAGCGAGAAATTGTATTGGTTTGACCAAGTTGTGCATTTGCTATTGCGTAGCAAGGAAAGTTCGATCTCTTTGGAAGCTCTCGGCATGAGTTTCAAGCTGCCGTTTGCAACAAAAGAACGCCGCTCGTTGGCGATGCAACTGCTGAAGCGTTTGAAGCAGGTGAGCGAGCCCGACAGACTACTTGCTCTCAAGCAACTCGAGGTTGCAACTAACGTCGTACTTGACCAGACCGAAGTCGCAAGCAGCTTGCCGATGACTTGGGCGCAGGTCACTGAAATGGCCAGGGCGGGCATGGAATTCGGCTCCCACTCGGTTAGTCATCCGATTCTGTCAGAAATTGCCAACCCCAATCAATTGCGCCAAGAACTTGAGGTATCCAAAGCGGCCATCGAGCGTGCTGTGGGTCAGTCGATTCACGCATTGGCCTATCCTGTGGGTGGACCGAACGCGATCAATGAGCAAGTTTTGACCGCTGTGGCACAAGCTGGCTACAGCGTTGCATTCACTTATCAGTCAGGGGTAAATCGGATGGAGACAATCAAGTCATTGCTGCTGAAGCGGCTGCATGTTGAGAGGGACACCAGTCGAGCGATGTTTGAGGCTGCACTGCAGTGGCCTGATTTTTTTGCACGGTGACTCGACCCTTAGCTTTATTCGCCAAAATAGAATTGCTCTTTTGTTGATCTTAACTCTGGAATATGGCCACCAACTTCTCCATCGAAGACGCTGATTTAACATCGACTTCGACCAGGATCCAATCACTTTGGGTTGAAGGCTTCGTAGGCTATGACAACGCCGGCGCCGCTGCTAAATTGCACTTGGGGTACTTGAGCAATCCTGCCGGCGTCGGCAACATCCTAGTTTTGAAGGTAGATGGCCAAATACAGGGAACATTGGGTATTCACCCTCGGGCAATGTATTGTGGGATACGCCAAGTGCGCGCCGTTGCATTAGCGGACTTTATGGTTAGTCGAAAACATCGATCGATCCAGCCTGCCTTAATGCTGATGAAGCATACTGCCATTAACATGGCGAGCAGTTTCGATTTAGTCTATGGGGCACCAAATCTGCGGGCTGCGCCCATCTTCCTTATGGCCGGTTTCAACTGCATTGGCAATCGGCGAAGATTCGCAAAGCCAATAGCCAGTGCTCCTCATGTGTTGAACTACCTCCCGCATTGGGCTGCTCGCCTCTGTGCGCCCGCTGCCGACCTCGCGTTGGAACTCGTTGATCGTGTGCGATCTCTGAAAATTGGACCTCAATTGTCCTTTAAGAACGGGGCTTGGGATGACACAGTCTTGGACAAGATTTGGGCTCAGCGACCTAAGGGCTGCATGTTCTCCAACCGCAGCTCGCACATGCTGCACTGGCGTTTTGGCGCGACGGGGCGCGCTTCCTGGCTGCTCAGCCTCGCTTACGCCAATGATTCAACTGTGCAGGGCTACGTGGTCTGGCGACAAGACAAAGGACTCGTTGAGATCGGCGACTTCTTCTGCATCGATACGCTTAAGCGTACGGGCGCACTAATACTTGCATTCACGCGCTGGATCAAGCATGGTCGCGTGGGGGCGACCAGTATCACATTGGAGTTCTTTGGTAACCCCGTGGTCGTTGAACAGCTGAAGTCCGCGGGTATGCTTATGCGACCCCAGATCAACCCGCTCTTCGTTGGCAAAGATGCGCCCAGCAATTTAAGCGATCCGGCGCAGTGGTTCTTTACAAGCTTTGACAGCGACGCTGACTGAACCGGACTCGGATCACGTTGTGAGTCTATTCAGTGGTTGGCCCCCTTGCGCATCAATGCCTCCATCAAGGTACCGACATCGACTATTTCACCCATCTCAATGGCGCTAAAACGCACGCCAAATGCGCGTTCCACAACTGTCAACAAGGAAATATGCGCCAGTGAATCCCACGCCTCAATTTCTTCGGGCGAGCTCAGAGCCGCGAGCGTGATCGAATCATCCAGAAAGTGATCCCGAAAGATGCCTTGCAATTTCAACAGCATCGCGGTCTTCATCAGGTTAGTCATGTGTCTTCCTTTGTTTTCAAATTTCCTCCAATCATCTGACGACTCTCGACAATATAGGGCGAGTCCTTGAACGTATGGCTCAAGAGATCAAAATCCCAAATTACACCGTCTTCCGATAGACGATGGCTAGGGATGGCGCCAAAATCGCGATAAAGATTGGCGACGACGAGGTTTTTAGCCGTGGGTCGAAAGCGGCCACGTAAAGCAATGCATCCACGTTGCCTGGCGACCATCACCAGTCGCAAGAGTGTGAAATCTTCCATCGTCCTTGCGAATACTCGGCAACTCATGGCCCAAGTATCTATCCATGCGATTTCGTCTTTGAAATTCAGGATCACGGCAGCAACGATCCCATTGTCTCCGAACCGATCACGCAATGAGAAACAGCCAAGCCAGTGCTGCCCCCCCGCTTGCAACGCCGATACCTCGGCTTGCGAATAGCGTGTGGTAGTGAGGTGAAACTGATTGGTTTTGTTGATCAGCTGAGTGAACCGAGCCAAGTTTGAATCATCGACCCCGCCCCAGGTGGCTTGCATGTTGAGTCCGTGAAGGTAGGCTGGAAGATTGCTCGCTTCCACGCTAGCGGCACGACGCGCCGCGTTGTCCCGATAGGCCTGGCGGCGCAACAGGTCATCAGGTGTGATTGTCAAACTCTCAAACCATCGACCTGAAGCCAAGCATGCAATGTAGTCTGAAGGGTCTTCCGACAACTCTACGATCTCAACTTCCGGAAGCTCCTGGCGCACAAGCGCCCGCTCGGCCGGGTTGTCATCGACAAACACCATTGAACTTAGATCGATATTGAGCTCCGCAGCAAGCGCACGAATATTGTCAGCCTTGTTGTGCCAATTTATTCTGAAGGCAGCAATGTCGTTCAGCGACAGCACCATCCCCGGGTGCTGCTCGAACGCATTACGCGCCAATGTAGCATCGTTCTTGCTGCAAATCGCCAACAGAACACCTCGGGCTGCATAGGCTTTGAGCCAACTTTGGAAGCCTGCAAAGGCCTCTCCGCCGGCCCCCCCATTGGGTCCAAGTGCAAGGCCCTCAATGCCGTCATCACCTAGGACACCACCCCACAAGGTGTTGTCCAAATCAAGCACGATGCATTTTCGCGAACGGCCTTTGCTTGCCACCACCAGTCTTGCCATGGCCGACGCTACCTCCGCGTGCGCGTCGATGGAAAAAGGGTGCCTTGAATGTAGCCAAAGACGCCGATCCTCCCATCGCGACAATCCGAACCAACTTGCTAGGTACGCCAGATCAAAGACGACTGCTCCTACCGGCAGATAGCGCGGCAATTCGGAGTTGAACAGCTGCACTGTGTGCGCAACACCACCAGGGATATTGCCATCCAGGTTGCCGAGCACGCGCCAAGCCGGCGGCGATACATTGTTCACGATCACCTGGGCTCCACAGTGATTCTGTATCTGTTGAGCATAGACCGACAGTTCATCGGCTAGGTTTCGCACGTCCTCGATGGCTTCATCGCCAGACGCGATCGAACGTTCGGTTCGAAGAGCAGACGATTCAACAAACACCCACACGAGTTCGGGTCGAAATTGATACAAAGGCGATACCGGCTCATACACTTGTTGCCGCCAAGTACCTATCGGAACAATATGGGCATTTAGGCACCATCCTTCTAGCAATAGTCGTAGGCGCAACGCAGCGACCAAATCGCCCACCGTGCAGTCGGCACAGAATGCAATTCGCAACTCCAAAAGGTTCGGATGTTGCATAGCAATGCGCCCGGCCAAACGTGACATCTGTAGTTGTACCGATGTAGGCGTCGCGGCATTGGCGACAGTG
>DAOQRI010000204.1:0-5399 GCA_035355475.1 Rhodoferax sp.
AATAACTCGCCAGAGGATTTTTCCTGCGATGTCCGGCTGAACCGGGGGCTTGCTGAGTGCTGGGTAAATTTGCGTGCCTACCGGTTGACCGCAGCAAACCAGCATGTGTTGTGCGTGATCGACATCTCGCCCTGGAAGACCAACGATGCCGTCTATCGACATGCGGCAGAGCACGATGAGTTGACCGGACTGGCCAACCGCAGCTATTTCAAGAAGATGGTGGAAGCCCAGCTGCGCTCAGACCAGCCATTTTTCTCCATTGCGCTGCTGGATCTGGACGGATTTAAGAAGGTCAACGACACCTATGGGCACGCCATGGGCGACGCGGTCCTGATCGAGACCTCCAAGCGGCTGACGCGCATTGCCGCGCCGGGCGATGTACTGGCGCGTCTGGGCGGAGACGAGTTTGTGTTGTTGCTGAATGGCCAGGATGCTGAGACTGCCCACACTGCGGTCAAGAAGGCGCTTCTGGCCATCGCCCGACCTTTCGATACTGCGCCCCACAACGCCTATCTGGGCGTCAGCATTGGCATCGCGCAGTACCCCGACCACGGCTCGGACTACTCCACGCTGCTCAAGAATGCCGATACGGCCATGTACCACTCCAAAAACGCGGGCAAGAACCGGGTCAGCGTGTTTGCGGCCAGCGATGACAGTGTCGATTTCTCGCTCAAAGCCGCCATTCACAACGGCATTCAGGAAGGTGAGTTCTTCCTGGAGTACCAGCCGCAATACGATGTGCAGCGCAGGCTGGTTGGTGCGGAAGCCCTGATGCGCTGGACCAGCAGGGACTTTGGGCGCGTGGGGCCTGACAAATTCATTCCCATCGTGGAGGAAGCCGGCTTGATGCCGTTTCTGGGCAAGTGGGCTTTGCGCTACGCCTGCCACCAGCTGAAGAAATTCCACCAGCAGATGCCGGGATTTGTCATGTCGGTGAACGTGTCGCCGGTGCAGTTTGGCGCCGACGGATTCGATACCCAGGTGATTGATGCCATCACCGAAACCGGCGTGGACCCGGCCACCGTGATACTGGAGATAACCGAATCCACCCTCATGCGCAGCCAGGAGAAAACCGAGCGCGCGTTGGCCTTGTTGCGCGAGCGGGGCATCCGCTTTTCGATTGACGATTTTGGCACCGGCTTTTCCAGTCTGGCGTATTTGACGCGACTGCCGGTCTCCAGCATCAAGATAGACAAAGCCTTTGTACGCGCCATTGAAGCGCAGAGAATCGCCTCGGCCACTGACAGCAAGTTGATCACGGCCATGATCAATCTGGCCCACAGCATTGATCTGAAAGTAGTTGCTGAAGGGGTGGAAAACGAGGCGCAGTTTTCGTTTCTAAAACAGTCGGGTTGCGATTTGATCCAGGGCTATCTGCTGGGCAAGCCTATGACGTCCGATGCGATCAGCCGCCTGCTGGAACAGCGCGTGGGGACACCCGCATGAGTGACCGGATCGCCACGGTCGAACGACTCTTTGCGGCTATGAAAAGCGCCAAGGGCTTTGCCGCACTTGAGAACACCGTGGCCGCGCTGATCAGTTCGCTTGGGAATGACACCTGCGTGGGCGGTGAGGTCGTTGGACACATCGTTGAAGACTTTGCGCTGACCCAAAAAGTCCTCAGACTGGCCAATTCGCCGATGTACGCCCCGTTTTCTGACGGGTCGGGTAGCGTGTCGTCGGCATTGGAAGTGCTTGGCACTGACGCCTTGTTGCATATTGCTTTGAGTACCGCCCTGGTTACCGATGCCGAAATGCACAGCGACGAATCCCTGTCGACATCACTGCTGTCGTCCGAACTGGCACGCACGCTGTGTGCGGACCGGGGCGAAGACGTGTCCATTGCGGCCCTCATGTACAACCTGGGCGAGATGCTTCTGCAGAAGTACCTGCCTGCAGAATCGGCCGCTATCGCCCAAAAGGTAGCCAGTGGTATTGCACCAACCCAGGCCGCGACGGACGTACTGGGGCTGACACCGGAGGAACTGGGTGCCGAAGTGGCGCGGCGCTGGAAGTTGCCCGGCAATATTGTGTCCGTCATCGATGGTACGGGCGATGCCGACCTGGTGGCCATCGCCCGGTTTGCCAAATCTGCGTCCACAATGATCCATGCTGGCAAACCCGAAGCGGTGGATCAGATGCTGGCCGACCTGAATGTCAACGGCATCGACAAATCGGGTCTTTCCAGTCTGATTCGGCAACGCGCGACGTACGTTGCGCCCAGCCCGGAGATCGCCCCCGTCGTATCAAATGAAGATGTGCTGAACGACTTGTTTGCTGCGCTGACGGCGGACAAGAAGCAGACGGTTGAGGCACTGGCCGCTGCCATGTTTCCTACCTTTGCTGCAACCCTTCAAACAGCGCACTGTCTGCTGTTCATGCTCACCAAATCGGGCGACTTTGCGGTGCGCTACGGCTATGGCAAGGGGATTGACGAGTTGCGCACCAAACTGCGCATTGGCAAGGACTACCAGCCTACAGCGTTTCACGCTGCGATCAAGAACAATGTCGATGTCTCCATTGCAGATGTGTCGCGCCTGAAGGTCAGCGCATTGCCCGACGGCTACACGCTGCTATTGCCCTACGTGAACAAGTTCGTCATCCTGCCGATTGCCAACAGTGGCGTCTCTGGCCTGGTGTATTGCGATTGGGACTCTGACACGGCGTTGACCGCAAATGAACTCGCTGCGGTCAAGAAATTACGAAACCTCTTTTTGCCGTTCTTTCCGTCCTAGGTGCCGCCTCCCAACCACGGCAACTCACACCACGCGGCGTCGGGTTGCCAAGTGGCCGCCCAGGCGGGTAACTTCTCAGCAGGCATGGGCCGGGCGATGCCGTAGCCTTGCGCCAGCTCGCAACCCAATTGGAGCAGTGCGGTGCCGTGGGCCACGGTTTCTACACCCTCTGCAATCACCTGTCGCCTGAAGGCTCCCGCCAGACCGATGACCCCTTGCAAAATAGCCATGTCATCGGGGTCGTCGAGCATGTCGCGTACAAAGCTCTGGTCGATCTTGAGCAGTTCCACGCGCAAGCGCTTGAGATAGGTGAGGGAAGAGTAGCCCGTGCCAAAGTCGTCCAATGCAAACTTCACACCCATCTGGGCACAGGCTTCAATGACCTGCGACACCTGCGCCATGTCTTGTAGCGCACTGGTCTCCAGCACTTCGAGTTCAATGGAGTTCGGATGCACCTGGGGGTGCCTGCCCAACATCGTCTGCAGGCGCTGCACGAAGTCGATTTGCTGCAACTGGCGTGCGCCAATATTGACGCTGACGGGCATCTCCAGTCCTTCGGCCTGCCACACTTCCATCTGCATCAGAGCCGCTTCAATCACCCATTCACCCACCGCCACGGCCAGCGGGTGATCCTCTATGACCGGCAGGAACGCCGCCGGTGCCAGAAGGCCCTTTTCCGGGTGCTGCCAACGGATCAGCGCTTCGGCTCCAATCACCTTTCCGCTGTGCATGTTGACTTTGGGTTGGTAGTGCAGCACAAACTCGTCTTTGTCCAGTGCCAGGCGGATGCGCTCCAGGCTCTCGTGGTGGTCGCGGATCGTACTGTCGTGCTCTGCGTCAAAGACGTGATAGCGGTTTTTGCCAGCCAGTTTGGCTAGGTACATGGCCTGATCGGCCTGTCGCAAAAGCTGATCAGACTCTATGCCCTGGGCTTGTGGGTAAAACGTGACACCAATGCTGGCCGAACACTGCAGCTTGATCGCACCGCTACCCGAGCCTGCCTCCAACTGCACCGGCGCGGCCGCGGCACCCAGGAGTCGCTCCAGCATGTGCTCACAGCCCGCTGTGTCGTCCAGGTCAATCAGCACCGCGACAAACTCGTCGCCACCAAGTCGCGCCAGGGTGTCGCCTTCGCGCAGGGTGTCTTTCATGGCGGTTGCCAGGGCGATCAGTAGCTGGTCGCCCACGTCATGCCCATGCTGGTCGTTGACATTTTTGAATCCATCCAGGTCCAGGTACGCCACTGCCACCTGCTTGCCGCGTCGCACTGCTTGCGCCATTGCTTGTTGTAGTCGGTCGGCTAGCAGCAAGCGGTTGGGCAGATTGGTGAGCGCGTCGAAATGGGCAATGTGTTCCAGCTGGCTTTGGTGCGCCTTCATGGGGGTGATGTCGGAAAACAGTGCGACATACTGCTGCGTTTTGCCATGCGCATCACGCACTGCGCTGATGGTGAGCAGTTCGGCATACACCTCGCCGTTTTTGCGTCGGTTCCAGACTTCTCCGCTCCAGTGGCCCTGGTCGGCCAGGTTGTGCCACATGCCTCCGTAAAACCCCATGTCCTGCCGACCGGACTTGAGCATGCGCGGGTTTTGGCCTATGGCCTCGTCACGTGAATACCCGGTGATGCGGGTGAAGGCCGCGTTGACATCCACGATGGTGGCATCGGGCGCGGTGATCATGATGCCCTCCAGCGCATGGGTAAACACTCCGGCTGCAAGCTGCAGCTTTTCCTGCGCCTGTTTTCGCTCGGTGGTATCGCGCAACGTGGAAAGCACCGTTGGGACACCCTCCAGAACAATTGCCTGGCCTTGCGACTCCGCATAGAAAAATGTGCCATCGAGCTTGATGTAGCGCTCCTCCCGCGCAGGTACCGGCTTGCCTGACTCCATTGCGGTCATGATCCGGGCAAGGATCACCGACCGGTCGTCTGGATGAATAAACTCCAGAATGGATCTGCCGGTCAGGTCGCCGTCTGGCTGTGCTCCAAACATGGTTAATGCCGCCGGGTTCATAAAGACCACGGTGCCACCTTGATGCAGAACGATTGCGTCAGCCGCCAACTCAAAGATGGTCCGAAAGCGAAGTTCACTTTCTCGCAGGGCCAATTGCGCCTGCTTGCGTTCGGTCATGTCGGTGTTGATGCCGATCATGCGCAGGGCTTTGCCTTGCGCGTCGCGCTCCATCACCATGCCGCGCCCCATGGTCCATTGCCACAGTCCGTCCTTGCGCAGCATACGGAACTCCACCGTGGCGGTGCCGGGTTGGCCGTCCATGTAAGGCTGCATCGCCGCAAATACGCCCGGTGCGTCGTCCGGGTGGATGCGTTTACTCCACTCGTCGGCCGTGTCGCCAATGTCCTCTTCGGCAAAGCCCAGCATGGCCTTGTAGCGTGGTGAGTAGTAGGCCTTGCCGGTCTGGATATTCCAGTCCCACAGGCCGTCCCCGGCGCCTTCGATCGCAAACTTCCAGCGTCCTTCGCTGGCCACGAGCGCCGCTTCGGCCCGCTTGCGCTCGGTGATGTCCTGCAGCAGTCCGACAATGCGAACGACCCGACCACTCGCATTAGTCTGCGGGTACGCCTTGACGTAGCACGGGCGATGCTCCCCATCGGGCATCACCGCCATCAGCTCCGCATGACGAAGCAGGAGCTCAAGGACGAGTCGA
>DAOQRI010000205.1:0-5344 GCA_035355475.1 Rhodoferax sp.
ACTTGTCGCGGTAGACCGGGAACCCGCCGATGTAGGGCATGAACACCCGTGGCTCCAGTCGTCTCGGCTGACCGCACAAAACGCCAGCTGGGTTGCGGGTACCGCACCAGCCGCACAGACAATGGCAGCCAAAACCCGGTACCGACAAAGTGACGCGCCCTGCCAGCTGCAGGACGTCGCACAACAGCACTTTTCCCTGCAGTTCAGCCAAGCCCAGTGGGCGGTGACCCCGGGGCAGTCTGCCGTGCTGTATGACGGCGAGGTCTGCATGGGTGGCGGCGTCATCGCATCTGCGCAGACCGGTGAGTAGTGTTTCAACATTGGCGTTTCTACCGCACCAGACACAAAACCCGGATGCTAATATCGAAGCGTTGGATTTCAGTCAACTCCGGTCTCAAGCCGGCTCCCTGAGCACAGGACCCATGTTTCACGTTTTTCGAGATGGCAAAGGCGCAATTCAATCGGTTTCCCGGGACATGCAGCCCGGCAGCGAGATGCTGAGCGAAAACGACCCTGAAATCCTGGGCTTTTTCAAATCCAGCGATGGGCCGTCATTTGACGCCGCCGATGCCGACTTTGTCCGGGTTCTGGAGGATCTGATCGACACGCTCATTCTGAAAAACGTGATTCACCAGACCGATCTGCCGGCGCCAGCGCAAAGGAAGTTGATGATCCGAAAAGGACTTCGCACCCGTATTCACGGTGCGCTGAATTTATTGGGCTCCGATGACCGAATCCTTTGACAGGCACTGCTAAACGGATGTCTGCCCAATGACCATGCCCGACCCTACGCTTGCCGGACATGCTGCTGGCGCCTCTTCGGCGCGGCGCATTGGTGAGCACAGCGTTCGATTCGATCCGCTGCTGGACAGCGTTATCGCCATTGCCAACATTTTTGGCATCACCACCACACTGGAAGCGCTCTCGGCGGGCTTGCCGCTGGAAGGCAACCGGGTCACGCCCGACCTGCTGCCGCGTGCAGCTGCCAGGGCCGGTCTGACCGCCAAACTGGCTCGTCGCTCGCTGGACAACCTGCGACCGGGTTTGCTGCCGGTGATACTTTTACTCAAGGAGAACCAGGCGTGCCTGCTGCTGGAATGGCTGCAGTCAGGCGAAGCCCGTGTCCGTTTCCCGGAGAACGGGGAATCATCCGACGTGCTGACGCGCGAGGAACTGGAAAGCCTTTTCGCCGGGGTCGTCTGCTTTGTGCGACCCATTTTCAAATTTGACCCGCGCTCCCCGGACACGGGCAAACTGAAATCGCAGCACTGGTTCTGGAGCGTGGTGTTTCAGAACTGGCGGCTTTACCGCGACAGCTTGCTGGCGGCCTTGCTGATCAACGTCTTCGCACTGGCAATGCCGATGTTTTCGATGACAGTCTATGACCGTGTAGTTCCCAACCGGGCGGAAGAGACCTTGTGGGTACTGGCCATCGGCGTCTTCCTGATGATGCTGTTTGACACGCTGTTGCGCATACTGCGGTCTTACATCCTGGATACCGCCGGCAAACGCATTGATGTCACGCTGTCGGCCCGGATCATGGAGCGTGTTCTGGGCTTGGGCATGGCTGACCGACCGGCCTCAGTGGGTTCGTTTGCGGCCAACCTGCGGGCTTTTGAATCCGTGCGTGAATTTGTCGCCTCCGCCACGATTACCACACTGGTCGATATTCCTTTCGTGTTTGTGTTCCTGTTCGTCATTGCATGGATTTCGCCCTGGCTGATCGTTCCGCCTTTGTTCTGCATCGCCTTGCTGATTCTCTCCTCCATGGTCGTTCAGCAGAAGATGCAGGAACTCGTTGAGGTTACACAACGGGCGACTTCCCAGCGCAATGCCACACTGGTGGAGAGCCTGGTCGGGATTGAAACCGTCAAATTCATGGTGGCGGAAAGCAGCTTCCAGCGCAAGTGGGAGCAGTCAACGGTTTTTCTGGCCCAGAACGGCACCAAGCTGAAACTTCTGTCGTCCAGCATCATGAGCCTGGTGCAGTTTTTGCAGCAGTTTGTATCGGTGGTGATGGTGATTGTGGGCGTGTACCTGCTGGTGGACAACCGGCTCAGCATGGGTGGCATCATTGCCGCGTCGATGCTGGCTGGACGAGCCTTGGCGCCCTTTGGACAGGTGGCCGGGCTCCTGATGCAATTCCACAATGCCAAGAGTGGTCTTTCGTCTATTGAGCAGCACATGCAGACGCGCCCTGAGCGATCGGATGACTCTGCGTTTCTGCACCGCACCGGTTTCCAGGGAACCATAGAGTTCAAAAACGTCAGCTTCTCCTATCCCGGGCAGCAGCAAGCGGTACTGCGTAATGTTTCTTTCAAGATTCAGGCGGGTGAAAAAGTGGCCTTTATTGGCCGGGTCGGATCCGGAAAATCCACGATACAGCGGCTGGTGTTGGGCTTGTACCAGCCCACGGAGGGTGCCATCTTGATCGACGGCATTGACCTGCGCCAGATTGACCCCGCCGAGTTGCGCCGCGCTGCAGGTTTTGTGTCGCAGGATGTCAGCCTGTTCTTTGGCACGCTGAAGGAAAACATCACGCTGGGCGCTCCCTTTGCCGACGACCAGGATGTCATCAACGCCGCCGAAGTGGCCGGAGTGACCGAATTTGCCAATCGGCACCCACGCGGCTTCGACATGCTCATAGGTGAGCGGGGCGAGTCGCTGTCGGGTGGTCAGCGCCAGGCGGTTGGGATCGCACGCGCCGTGCTGAACGACTCTCCCATCCTTTTGCTGGATGAGCCCAGCAGTGCCATGGACCACCAGAGTGAGGATTTACTGAAAGCACGGCTGCAGCGGTTCACCAAGAGCAAGACGGTCATATTGGTCACGCACCGCACGTCATTGCTGGAGTTGATTGATCGTCTGATCGTCATTGACAACGGCAAAGTGATGGCCGACGGACCCAAGGCGCAAGTCATCGAAGCCCTGCAAAGCGGCCGGGTAGGCAGGGCAGCCTAATGGAACAGAACGCAAAAACTGCTTCCCGATTAGCCGCATACTGGGGCCGCTTTTACACGCGATGTTCCCGTGTTATGGACCGTGCGATGTCAGCCATGATGGGCAAGCACAACGAGTTGGACACCGACTTCGATGCCAAAGCAGACTGGGCCATTGCGGAGCAAACTCCGCGTGGAGCTCGCGTTCTGGTGTGGGTCAGTGTGGCGACCGTACTGGTATTGCTGCTATGGGCCAATTTTGCTGTGCTGGACGAGGTCACACGCGGTGAGGGCAAAGTAATCCCCTCGCGGCAAGTCCAAGTCTTGCAGAGTCTGGATGGCGGCATCGTCTCGGAGATCCTGGTGAAAGAGGGGCAGGTCGTCAAAATTGGTGACCTGATGCTCAAGGTGGACCCCACGCGCATGGTTTCTTCTCTGCGGGAGAACCGATCGCAATATCTATCCCTTCTGGCCAAAGCCACGCGATTGAAAGCCCTGGCCGAGGGCTCGCGGTTTCAGCCACCTGATGAAGTGGTTGCGGAAGCGCCAGAAGTCGTCGCACAGGAGCGCGCCCTGTACGAATCGCGCAAATCCGAGTTGGACGCCACCATTGGCGTGGCACGGCAGCAAGCTTCGCAACGTGCGCAGGAACTGATTTCAGTTAGGGCCCGCCGTGAACAGGCATCCCAAAGTTTCAACCTGACCGCCAGAGAGCTGGAAATGACCCGCCCACTGGCGAAGTCGGGGGCCATCTCCGATGTGGAGCTGCTGAGACTGGAGCGGGATGTGGCAAGGTATCGGGGCGAGCGCGACAGTGCCAACTCTGACATTCCCCGGCTGGAGTCGGCGGTAGCGGAAGCCAGTCGAAAAATTCAGGAAGTTGAACTGACCTTCCGCAACATCGCCCGCTCGGAGCTCAGCGAAACCAATGCCAAACTCAATGCCTTGCTGGAAGGCAGTTCTGCGCTGGAAGACCGGGTCAAACAGACAGAAATCAGATCCCCGGTAAACGGCACCATCAAGCAACTCAAGGTCAATACCGTGGGGGGCGTTGTGCAACCGGGCAAGGATCTGGTTGAAGTTGTGCCCTCAGACGATGCGCTATTACTGGAAGCACGGGTGTTGCCCCGCGACATCGCGTTCCTGCATCCGGGTCAAAAGGCGTTGGTCAAATTCACCGCCTACGATTTTGCGACTTATGGCGGCCTGGAAGCCACGTTGGAACACATCAGTGCCGATACAGTTGTGGATGAAAAAGGCAATGCGTTCTTCCTGGTTCGTGTGCGCACACTTTCCAGCAGCATTGGTGATCAGAAATTCCCTATCATTCCCGGCATGGTGGCTGAGGTCGACATCCTTACCGGCAAGAAGTCAGTGCTTGCTTATTTGATGAAGCCCATTTTGCGAGCCAAGGCAAAGGCGTTGACAGAACGATGAAGCAGACTACCAACACGCTTTTTGTCACCCATGATCAGGGCTTGCGCGCGCACTGGCAAACGGTCTATGGGAGAACGAAGCCTGTCGTAATCGGTCATATGGAAGAGTTTTTCCGGTACAGGTCCACGTCGCCCTGTGTCGTGTGGCTGGATTTGTCGCTGCCCACGCGCCCAAATTGGGAGTCCAAAGCGTGGACCGCGGTTCTGCAAAGTGACCACATGCGAGTGATTGCGGCCAGTTCCAACCCGAACGACAACGATGCGATGCTGGCCTTGGATGCCGGATGTGTGGCCTACTGCCACGCATTCTCCGACGCCGCAACGCTCAAGCAAGTCCGCGATGTCGTCGAAGCAGGCCAAGTCTGGATTGGAAAGAGCCTCATGCAACGACTGTTGCATGGCGTGGATCGCTTGGTCCCGAAACCCGCGCCCCCGGACATGGCATGGCGAGATGGACTGACGGCCCGCGAGATAGAAGTAGCCATTCTTGCAGCGAATGGGGCGTCCAACCAGGCTATTGCGATGCAATGCAAGATTTCGGAGAGAACCGTCAAAGCCCATTTGAGCGCGGTTTTTGCCAAACTCAATATCACGGACCGGCTTCAACTCGCACTCAGGGTACATGGCATTCAATAAGTAGCCGGGGGCGTTCGTACCTGTACCCAAGGACAATAGGCAACGGGTGCTGGGTTATCTACAGTGTGGCAATCTGATATTGCTATTTCTGAAAGACTACCCATGGCTACCACTCCAATCTCCGCTCAGGCGCGTGGCATCGTTGTAATTTTGCAAGGCAAGGCCTGGGTGGTCGATGCCAATGGAAACCGTCGCCCACTGAAGGTGGGTGATGAGGTGCAGGAAGGCCAACAAATTGTCACGGAAGACGGTGCCCGTCTGGAATTGGCACTGCCCAATGGACAGCCATTAAGCATTGCGTCAGGACGTGAACTGCTGATTGATGCAACGTTA
>DAOQRI010000206.1:0-5328 GCA_035355475.1 Rhodoferax sp.
CACGGCTGCCCCAGCCTGCAGGTAGGCGTTGATCAATGGCCGGGTTTTGGTCAGCTCCGCCTTCACCTGGTCCGACACCGGCATGGCCGTTATCTCGGTGATATTGGTCTGGAATTCCTTGGCGTGCTCCCCAAACCCTTTTTCGGCCTCAGCCATTCCAGCGTCAGAACTTTTCTGGGCATGCAAGATGCTCAGAAGCACATCGCCACGAATCGCATCGTGCATCATGTCTGCGGACTGGCTTTTGCTCAGGATCAGATTGGTCGTGATCGACTCGTCAAACGCGTTGCTGATACGGTTGGAATTGATCAAACCGACCCCGCCAACAAGCATGCTGACCAGTACCCCCGTAAAGCCCAAACCCAGAATTTGCGAACGCAATTTCATGTTTTGTCTCCTCAGTGATGCGTAAACACTCTCAAGGCCGGCGACTGATCCTTGCCCCCAGGGCCAGCAGCTTTTCTTCCACGCGCTCATAACCGCGCTCAATCATATTGGCATTTTGCACTGTGCTCTTGCCGGTGGCACACAGTGCAGCGCCCAACAGGGCCATACCCGCCCGGATGTCGGGTGACACCATGGTGGTGCCGCGCAGGCGCGATTTGCCGCTGATGACTACTCGGTGCGGGTCGCACACCACCGCGTTGGCACCCATGGCAATCAGGCGGTCCACAAAGTACAGGCGCGATTCGAACATCTTTTCGAAAAACAGCACGTTGCCCTCCACCTGGGTGGCCAGCGTGATCATGCAGCTCATCTGGTCGGTGGCAAATTGCGGCCAGGGACCATCACCAATCACTGGCATGGAGCCGTCATAGTCGCGCAGCACGCGCAACTCCTGGGCAGCGGGCAGGTGGATGTGGTCCTTGTACAGCTCAATCTTCACGCCCAGCGTGGCAAATACGCGCTTGCACATCCAGTAGGAATGCAGGTCTGTGCCTTCGACCTTGATCTCGCCCCCGGTGGCAGCGGCCAGCGCCAGATAGGAGGCCGCCTCAATGTGGTCATGACACACCGTGTGGGTCGTTCCGGTAAGGGATGTCACGCCTTCGATGTTGAGCTGGTTGGTGCCAATGCCGCTGATCTTTGCACCCATGGCATTGAGCATATGGGCCAAGTCCTGCACATGCGGCTCGCAGGCGGCATTGCGGATGATGGTGTGGCCCTGGCTCACCACCGCGGCCATCAGGATGTGCTCGGTGCCGGTGACCGAGGGTTCATCAAAGAACAGGTCGGAGGCATGCAGTCCGTTGGGCACGGCAAAGTCATAGCTGTCGCCCAGCTCCACGGTGGCGCCCAGCTTTTGAAGACCATAGAAATGCGTATCCAGTCGGCGTCGCCCGATCACATCGCCACCGGGCGGAAACAGCTTGACCTTGCCGGTGCGGTGCAGGATAGGCGCCACACACAGAATCGAGGTACGCACCTTGTTGCACAAGTCGCGGCTGATCTCACTGGTATTGACACTGGCCACGTGCACACTGATGCGCTCTCCACTGCGCTCCACCTTGCCGCCCAGGGCCACAATCACGTCCAGCATGTGGCGCACGTCGATGATGTCGGGCACGTTGTCCAGCACCACCTCCTGGTCGGTCAGGATACAGGCGGCAATCATGGGCAATATGGCGTTTTTGTTTCCGGAGGCGCGCACGGTACCGCGCAACGGTACGCCGCCTTCAATTTCAAATGTGGACATGGCTGGAAATGGGTAAAGCGGTCGAGCGACCAGATGAAGTTCCCCCGATTTTGCCACGGCCGTCACTCTGCACAACGATGGCGAGAGTCATGCAAAAAGGTTATGCATGACTCATCAAAATGGTGGCCTTGCAACTGCCATGGCCGGCGGCAGTTCCCGTACACTGTTTTGATCGCAGCAAACCACCCAGCCTTTACACCATGAAACATGCCGCCCTGCCTTTGAGTCGCCGTGCCGTCAACATTGCCCTGAGTGTCCTGCTGGGTGCTGCTGCGGGGTTCAATCCTGTGCTGGCCGCTACGCCCAAGGACACACTGGTGCTGGCCTTTGCATTTGACGACATCATCACCATGGACCCGGCCGAGGCGTTTGAGATTTCGACTGGCGAAGTGATGGGCAACGCCTACGACCGGCTGATCCGCTTTGACGTCAAAGATCCGTCCAAGCTCTACGGTGATGTAGCCAAGTCCTGGACCGTTTCGGCTGACGGCAAGACCTTCACCTTTGAGATCAAGCCCGGCCTCAAGTTTGCATCGGGCAACCCGTTGACAGCTGAGGATGTGGCGTTTTCGCTGCAGCGCGCCGTTTTGCTCGACAAAACACCTGCTTTTATCCTGACCCAGTTTGGCCTGAACAAGTCCAACGTGCGTGATGTCGTCAAGGCCACTGGTCCCCTCACCCTGACATTGGAAACCGACAAGGCCTACGCCACCACCTTTGTGCTCAATTGCCTGACGGCCAACGTGGCCAGCGTGGTGGACAAGAAGCTGCTGCTGTCCAAGGAACAGGGCGGTGACATGGGCTACGCCTGGCTTAAGACCAACTACGCCGGTTCTGGCCCCCTGAAAATCCGCGAGTGGCGCGCCAATGAAATCCTGACGCTGGAGCGCAACGACCAGTACTACGGTGACAAATCCAAACTGGTTCGAGTAATTTACCGCCACGTCAAGGAGGCGGCCACCCAGCGCCTGCTGCTGGAAAAGGGCGATATCGATATTGCTCGCAACCTGTCACCGCAAGACCTGAGCGCACTGGCCAGCCACGCCGACATCAAGACCACGTCCACCCCCAAGGGCACGCTGTTTTACTTCAGCATGAACATGAAGAACCCCAACCTGGCCAAACCGGAGGTGCGCGAAGCGATCAAATACCTGGTGGACTACGCTGCGATTGGGGACACGCTGATGAAAAACATCGGCGTGGTGCACCAGAATTTCCTGCCCGTGGGTTTGCTGGGTGCCAGTTCGGTTAACCCCTACAAGCTCGACGTGAACAAAGCCAAGGGGCTGCTGTCCAAGGCAGGATTGCCCAACGGCTTCAAACTCACCATGGACGTGCGCACCGTGCAACCCGTGCAAGGCATTGCGGAGGCGGTGCAGCAAACGGCCAAGCGCGCGGGCATCGACATAGAAATATTGCCGGGCGATGGCAAGCAGACGCTCACCAAATACCGTGCCCGCACCCACGACATGTACATCGGCCAGTGGGGCGCCGATTACTGGGACCCGCACACCAACGCAGACACCTTTGTGCGCAACCCCGACAACGCGGATGACGCCAAATCCAAACCCCTGACCTGGCGCAACGCGTGGGCCATTCCCGAGCTCACCAAAAAGGCTGATGCCGCCGTGCTGGAGCGCGACCCCGCCAAGCGGCGTGCACTCTATGACGCCCTGCAGGCCGAGTTCCGCAAGACCAGCCCGTTTGTGATGCTGTTCCAGCAAACCGAGGTGGCTGCCTACCGCAGCAACGTGGACGGCCTGAAGCTGGGACCCACATCAGATTCCACCTATCTGTTTGGTGTTTCCAAGCGCTAAGACCGACGCGCGCGCATGCTAGCTGCCCTCAAAGCCACTGGCCGCTTCGTGCTGGTGCTGGCCCTGACCTATCTGGGCTTGCTGGCGGTCACCTTCTTCATCGGACGCGTCATCCCGGTCGACCCGGTGCTGGCCATCGTGGGAGACCGGGCGCCCGAACATGTGGTGGCCCGGGTGCGCGAAGAGTTGGGTCTGAACAAGCCCTTGTACGCGCAATTCGGCATCTACCTGCAGAAAGTAGCCCATGGCGACTTTGGCACCTCGGTCCTCACCGCCAACCCGGTGCTCCAAGACATTGCACGCACCTTCCCAGCCACGCTGGAACTGGCGACACTGGGCATCCTGATTGGTGTGACCGTGGGTGTGCCGCTGGGCGTGTGGGCGGCCGTGCGTCGCGGCGGTCTGGTGGACCAACTCGTGCGGGTCATGGGGTTGATAGGCTACTCGGTCCCCATTTTCTGGCTCGGGCTGATGGCGCTCGTCCTCTTTTACGCCCGCCTGGGCTGGGTGGGCGGGCCGGGGCGCATCGACGTGGTCTACCAGTACACGCTGCAGCCGGTGACCGGCCTTTTACTGGTGGACGCGGCCCTTGGCGGTGAGTGGGAGGCGTTTCGCAACGCGCTGTCGCACCTGATCCTGCCGGCCTCGCTGTTGGGCTATTTTTCGCTGGCCTACATTAGCCGCATGACGCGCTCGTTCATGCTTAACGAGTTGTCGCAGGAGTATGTCGTGGCGGCACGGGCCAAAGGTTTGTCCGAGACCCGCATCATCTGGCGGCATGCGCTACGCAACGCCATGGTGCCGCTGGTCACGGTGATTGCGCTGTCATATGCCGGCTTGCTGGAGGGCTCTGTGCTGACAGAGACCGTGTTTGCCTGGCCCGGCCTGGGCCTGTACCTCACCAACTCGCTGCAAAACGCCGACATGAACGCGGTGCTGGGTGCCACGATTGTGGTGGGTTCGGTCTTCATCGGTTTGAACCTGGTGTCGGATTTGTTGTACCAGTTGCTCGACCCAAGGACGCACGCGCGATGACAGCCAAGAGCCTGCACGCCTGGCTAATGTCCGAGCGCCCGGCTTCGCGAAGGCAAGCCTCATGGGGACGGGCCTATGTGGCGTGGCGCGGTTTTGCCCGCAACCGCCTGGCGCTGCTGGGCCTTGCTATTGTGGTGACACTGGTGCTGGTAGCGATATTTGCCGATGTGCTGGCGCCCTATTCGCCCTATGTGGGCGACCTGCGCACCACGCGCCTGCTCGAGCCATCCAGCGCGCACTGGTTTGGCACGGATGACCAGGGGCGAGATATCTTTTCCCGCGTGCTGGTGGGTTCACGCATCACGCTGACGGTGGTCATTTTGGTGGCGGTACTGGCCGCGCCCATTGGCCTGCTGGTGGGCACCGTGGCGGGCTATGCCGGCGGCTGGGTCGATGCGGTGCTGATGCGGGTAACCGATGTGTTCCTGGCATTCCCCCGGCTCATCCTGGCATTGGCTTTCGTCGCTGCCCTGGGGCCGGGCATTACTAATGCGGCACTGGCCATCGCCATCACCTCCTGGCCGCCCTACGCCCGCATTGCCCGCGCCGAGACGCTGCAGATCCGCAACAGCGACTACATTGCGGCAGTCCAGCTGATCGGCGCCTCACCGTGGCGCATCGTGTTGCGCCACATCATGCCGCTGTGCGTGTCGTCCGTTATCGTGCGAGTCACGCTGGACATGGCGGGCATCATCTTGACCGCGGCAGGATTGGGATTTCTGGGCCTGGGAGCCCAGCCCCCGACGCCCGAGTGGGGAGCCCTCATCGCCAATGGCCGCA
>DAOQRI010000207.1:0-5319 GCA_035355475.1 Rhodoferax sp.
TACACCCCATACTCCCTTAGCAGGGGAGCACCTTCGGCCACTCGGTCACGTTTCCCAAGCGACCCGTATTATGGCACGAGTCGAATCACTTTTTAAGCCGGTTGCTGATCCAGATCGAAAGCTTTGTGCAGGGCGCGCACGGCCAGTTCCATGTACTTCTCGTCGATGACGACCGAGGTCTTGATTTCCGAGGTGGAAATCATCTGGATGTTGATGCCCTCGTCGCTCAACACACGAAACATGCGGCTGGCAATACCCACATGGCTTCGCATGCCGATGCCCACGATGGACACCTTGCAGATTTTGGTATCCCCCACCACCTCTTCTGCACCCAGTCCCGGCAGCACCTTGGCTTTGAGCATCTCAACTGTCTTGGCGTACTCACCGCGGTTGACGGTGAAGCTGAAGTCGGTCTTGCCGTCTTTGCTCAGGTTCTGGATGATCATGTCCACTTCGATGTTGGCATCTGCGACAGCACCCAAAATCTGCGCTGCAATACCCGGCTTGTCGGGCACGCCCATCACAGACACTTTGGCCTCATCGCGGTTGAATGCGATGCCCGAAACAACGGCTTGTTCCATTTTCTCGTCTTCCTCAAAAGTAATCAGAGTGCCGGATTTGGCTTCCTCGTTGATGTCGATATCCCACTCGGTAAAACTGCTCAATACGCGCAGCGGAACCTTATATTTGCCGGCAAACTCGACCGAGCGAATCTGCAGAACCTTGGACCCCATGGAGGCCATTTCCAGCATTTCCTCAAAGCTCACCGTGGTCAGCCTGCGTGCCTCTGCCACTACGCGCGGGTCCGTGGTGTAGACGCCATCAACATCGGTATAAATGAGGCATTCGGCCGCTTTCATCGCAGCTGCTACCGCCACGGCTGAGGTGTCGGAACCGCCGCGACCCAGGGTAGTGATATTGCCCTGATCATCGATTCCCTGGAAACCAGTCACGATGACCACTTTCCCGTCTTCCAGATCTGCACGGACGCGCGCATCGTCAATCGACTCAATGCGGGCCTTGGTATAGGCGTTGTTGGTTCGGATCGGCACCTGCCAGCCTGCATAGCTGACCGACTGCATCCCTTCAGCCTGCAGTGCAATGGCCAGCAAAGCTGAAGAAGCCTGCTCGCCGGTGGCGGCCAGCATGTCCAGTTCGCGGCCGTAGGCATCGCCTGCCTTGGCAGGTGCAAGCTCTTTGGCAAGACCCAGCAGGCGATTGGTTTCGCCACTCATGGCCGAAGGAACCACCACCATCTGGTGACCGGCGCGTGCCCATTTGGCAACGCGTTTGGCAACATTACGTATGCGCTCGGTTGAGCCCATCGACGTGCCGCCGTATTTGTGAACAATCAATGCCATGAAGTGTGAATTTTTTGAAGCAAAACCTGGGGATTGTACCAAGTCAGCACTGCGCCGCTGCGCTGCACAAATCCCGTTCCTGCCTTGATGTGAATCTGGTGCCCACGCGTGGTGCAGGCACAGATTTGATCCAGTAACTCTGCGAGTTGTGCTGCGCTTGGCACCGTCTGGTAGCGACTCTTGAGCCAGAATCGCACGGCATTGCCCTGGCGCGCTCGACTCAACGATTGCAGCATCTTGATCCGCAACAAGTCCTCCGCACTGCAAGCCCATTGCACGTCCTGTTCGGCCACGTCATCCAGGATTTGATGCGCTTGGGCTGCATGCATTGCACTGCGGGCAAAGGTATCCAGAACCTGAGGAAACGCTGAGCGCAATGCCGGCATCACGCGTGCCCGAATGCGATTGCGGGTGAATTGCTCATCCACATTGGTGGGGTCTTCAACAAACATTACTCCGCGCCCTGACAGCCAATGGCGAATATCGGCACCCGCCACTTGCAGGAACGGCCGGTGGTAATGCAGACCGTCACGCTGCCAATGGGCAGGCATCGCGCTGAGCCCCGCCAACCCAGAACCCCGACTCAGGGCCAAAAGCAGGGTTTCGATCTGGTCATCAGCATGCTGTGCAATTGCTATTGATTTGATAGCTAACTGCGTATATTCCACAAGGGCTAGATCACCAAAAGCCTTGTAACGTGCGAGCCGGGCGGCGTCTTCCGGGCTCTGCCCTGGGTGCTTGCTCGCATCCACCTTGCGCACCAGCAGCGGCACATTCAACTGTTGGCAAAGCGTGTGGCAATGCGCCTCAAAGTCAGCGGCCGCGCGTTGCAGTCCATGGTTAACATGCATGGCCACCACCTGCCCTGGCCATTTTTCCGAACAGCCTACCAGCAGTGCGACCGAGTCAGCACCACCACTCAGCGCCACTGCCAGGGGAAATTCGGGCTGAAAGCCCTGCAGGGCGGCGTCAACCGAAAGGGTCACAGTGGCCTAACGGCCCGCAGCCTTGGTGTCGGTAAATCGTCCGTAGCTTTGCAAACGCTCATAGCGCCGATCCACCAGTTCCTTGACCTTCAAATCACTGATTTGGCGATAGGCGTCTGCCAGGGCGCGCTTGAGAAATGCTGCGGCCTGCTTGTGGTCGCGGTGCGCGCCACCCACAGGTTCATTCACGATTTTGTCAATCACACCCAGGGCCTTGAGACGGTGGGCTGTAATGCCCATCGCATCAGCCGCATCAGACGCCTTGTCAGAGGTTTTCCAGAGAATGGAGGCGCAGCCTTCCGGACTGATGACTGCGTAGATGGAGTACTGCAACATCACGAGTTGGTCTGCGACCGAAATGGCCAGCGCACCACCCGAGCCGCCTTCACCAATGATGGTAGTGATGATGGGCACTTCCAGTTGGGCCATCTCGAAAATATTGCGTCCGATCGCTTCGGACTGTCCGCGCTCTTCTGCATCAATACCCGGGTATGCACCCGGTGTATCCACAAAGGTAAATACCGGCAATTTGAATTTTTCGGCCAGCTTCATCAGGCGCAATGCCTTGCGATAGCCCTCCGGCCGACTCATGCCAAAGTTGCGCAAACCGCGCTCCTTGGTGTCGCGCCCTTTCTGATGGCCGAGCACCATGCACGGGGTTCCGTTGAAGCGCGCCAATCCACCCACAATGCTCAAATCGTCGGCGAAGTGCCTGTCACCATGCAGCTCTACAAAGTGCGTGAAAATTTCGTTGATGTAATCGAGTGTGTATGGACGCTCGGCATGGCGGGCAATTTTGGTGATTTGCCATGGCGACAGGTCACTGTAGATGTCTTTGGTGAGTTGCTGGCTCTTTTTGCTGAGCTGATCAATTTCGGCAGAAATGTCCACTGCAGACTCGTTCTGCACATACCGCAACTCTTCGATCTTGGTTTCGAGCTCCGCGATGGGTTGCTCGAAATCCAAAAATGTTTTTTTGGCCATGGTCACATCCTGTTCAATAGAGGGCACTTGCGTATTGCATCAACGCAGCCCTGTGAGGGTTCAATATTCCACCGGCACGGGGTCCAACGAGCGCCAAATATACCAAGTTGCAACCGTGCAGTACGGCGCCCAGGCGGCGGCGACCTCACGCGCATCGCTTCGACTGACCACGTCGCCTGAAAAATAATTGCTGCTGATGCCATTGATCAGACCCACGTCGTCCAACGGCAAGACGTTGGGCCGCATCAAATGGAATATGAGGAACATCTCGGCCGTCCAGCGCCCGATGCCCCGAATGGCAATCAGTTCGGCAACGATCTCGTCGTCACTCATGGCATCCCACGCCTTCACGTGCAAAGCCCCATTGTCAAAATGCAACGCCAAGTCCACAAGGTACTCCACCTTGCGTGCACTCAAACCGGCTGCGCGCATGTCATCCACCTTGAGTTTCAGGACATTAGGCGGTGTCATCTTGCGCGGCAAAAGTGAAAAACGCTCCCAGACGGTCTGCGCCGCTTTGACCGATATTTGCTGCCCCACAATGCTGCGGGCCAACGTCACAAAGGCATCACCCCGAGTCTCCAGGCAAGCATCCCCAAACTGTGGGATCAAGCGCTTCATCACCCGGTCTTTTTTGACCAGATGTTTGCAGGCATCTTCCCAAAAATGGGGGGTGTGCCGCTCACTGGCCACTTTCTTGACGGTAGCCATCATTTCAGGACTTCCCAGGTGGTTCCAGTGGGCGCGTCCTTCAGCACAATACCTTGCTCCAGCAGGTTCTTGCGAATGGTGTCGGCCAGAGCAAAATCCTTGGCACCCTTGGCACTCGCGCGTTGGGCGATCAGTTCCAAAATAGTCGACTCATCGATTGTGGAGCCAGCCTGCAAAAAGGCTTTTGGATCACCCTGCAAGATCCCAAGGCAAGCACCGAGCGAACGCAGCAACCCAGCCAATTGCGCCGACCGTGTTCGATTCACTTCGGTCGCCAGATCAAACAGCACAGCTACCGCTTCCGGCGTACCGAAGTCCTCGTCCATGGCCGCCTTGAAGCGTGCGGCAAATGGCTCGCTCCAGTCAATGGATGTCAGGGCCTGGGAAGGCACCAAATCGAGCGCCGTGTAGATACGCTTAAGCGCCGTGCGGGCGTCATTCAAGTGGGCATCGCTGTAGTTCAGCGCACTGCGGTAGTGGGTGCGAATCAGGAAGAACCGTACCGTCTCGGCATCATATTGCCGCAAAACATCGCGAATGGTGAAAAAATTTCCCAGCGATTTGGACATCTTTTCGTTGTCCACCCGAACGAAACCGTTGTGCACCCAGAAGTTGGCCAACGGTTTGCCATTGGCACCCTCGCTCTGTGCAATCTCATTCTCATGGTGCGGAAACTGCAAATCCGCTCCCCCACCATGGATGTCAAAGGTCTCGCCCAGGGTTTGGCAACTCATGGCGGAGCACTCGATGTGCCAGCCCGGGCGCCCCTTGCCAAAGCCATAGCCCAGCGCATTGCTATCCCACTTGGCATCTTCGGGCTCCGACTCCTTGGCCGCTTTCCAAAGTACAAAATCCAGCGGATCTTCCTTGCCATCCAGAACCGCCACACGCTCGCCGGCACGCAATTCGTCCAGAGACTTCCCAGACAATTTTCCGTAGCCCGGAAACTTGCGAACGGAGAAATTCACATCACCGTTGGTTGCTTGGTACGCCAGGCCCCTGCCCTCAAGTGTTTTGATCAAACCCAGCATGGCGGGCACGTACTCCGTTGCCCGAGGTTCGAGACTGGGCGCCTCAATGGCCAAGGCGCTGATGTCCTGTTGCATCGCCGCAATCATCTCGTCAGTCAGCGCCCGAATGGAGATGCCACGCTCCACCGCCCGCTTGATGATTTTGTCGTCAATATCGGTGATGTTTCGCACATACGTCACCCGCAAGTCACTGGCTTTGAGCCAGCGCTGCACCACGTCAAAAGCCATCATCATGCGGGCGTGACC
>DAOQRI010000208.1:0-5317 GCA_035355475.1 Rhodoferax sp.
CCAACGGCGTGTTTGCGCCCTACACCGGCATCAAGACCAACCTGCTGTTCTTCACCAAAGGCACGCCCACCAAGGAAGTTTGGTACTACGAGCACCCGTACCCAACGGGCGTGAAGAACTACAACAAGACCAAGCCCATCCGCATCGAAGAGTTCGAAGCCGAGAAAGCCTGGTGGGGCAGCGAGGCCGATGGCTTTGTCAGCCGTGTGGAAAACGAACGTGCCTGGAAGGTGAGCATCGACCAGATCAAGGCTGCGGGCTACAACCTGGACCAGAAGAACCCCCACGCCGCAGACACCGTGAGCCACGACCCCGAGCAACTGCTGGCCGACTACGCGCGGTTGCAGGGCGAGGCGCAGGCGCTGCGGGATGAGCTGAGAGAAATTTTGGCCAAATCGCTCGCCAGCCCCCGTTGAATGTGCGCATGCTGCTATCAAATTTGATGAACCTATCATTTGCCATGAGAGCATTGCCATGAAAAAGCCCAACACCAGCTTGACCGCCAGCCAGGCCACGCCAGTGGCCAACGTGGCAGAGGCGCTGTTTGCGCAAATTCAGGACGTTCTGCGCCAAGCCCGCCAGCAGGCCAAGCGCAGCGTCAACCAAACCATGGTGCTGGCCTACTGGCAAGTTGGCAAACTGATCGTCGAGCACGAACAAGGCGGGGAAGACCGCGCTGTGTATGGAGCCCAAACCCTGCAAACCCTGGCGCAGCGTTTGTCCACCGAATTTGGTCGAGGCTTTTCATTGGCCAACTTGCGCAACTTCCGCCAGTTTTTCCTGACTTTCACCGAAGAGGAGATTCGCTACACACCATGTAGCGAATTGGGCTGGTCACATTTCCGCCTGCTCATGCGCGTACCCGACCCCGCCGCCCGCCAGTGGTACGCGGCTGAAGCCGTCAGCCAGACCTGGAGCGTGGCCGCGCTCGACCGGCAGATCAGCACCCTGTATTACCAGCGCCTGCTCTCCAGCCAGGACCAGGATGGCGTCAAGGCGGAGGCCAGCGCCCTCATCCAGCGCGACGCACCACCCAGCCCGCGCGATTTCATCCGCGACCCCTACATTTTGGAATTTTTGGACGGCCAACCACAATCCAGCTGGTACGAAAAAGACGTGGAGCAAGGCCTGCTCGACCAGTTGCAAAAGTTCTTGCTGGAGTTGGGCAAAGGCTTTGCCTTCGTGGCCCGCCAGCGCCACCTGCGCGTGGAAGGCGAAGACGCGTTTGTGGACCTGGTTTTTTACAACTACATCCTGAAATGCTTTGTGCTCATTGAGCTTAAAGTGGGCAAGCTCAGCCACCAGGACGTGGGCCAGCTCGACATGTATGTGCGCGTGTTCGACGAACAGGTACGCCAGCCAGGCGACAACCCCACCATTGGTCTCATCTTGTGCTCCGAGCGCAACGAGGCGGTGGCCCGCTACTCGCTGCTGGCCGGTAGCGAACAGATTTTTGCCAGCCGCTACCAGCCCTGGCTACCCACCGAAGCCGAACTGCAAGCCGAGCTGACCCGCGACCGTGCGCTGCTTGAGAGTGCCCGAGGGGACCAGGCGTGATGACCACTATTTTTGGAGCCAAATTGGCCTCTAGCCCTCATGGAATGTGCGCATGCTGCTATCAAATTTGAACTTATTGGCCACCGCCCCCGGCGGCGTGGCACGTTTGCGCGAGCTGATTTTGACGCTGGCGGTGCAAGGCAAGCTGGTGCCGCAAGACCCCAGGGATGAACCGGCGAGTGCGCTGCTGAAGAAGATACGGGCGGAGAAAGACCGACTGATTGCCGAGGGCAAGATCAAGCGGGATAAGCCGCTGACAGAGATTACGACGGAAGAGACGCCGTTTGAGTTGCCGAGGGGGTGGGAGTGGGTGCGCCTGAACGCTCTGCTTCAGAAAATTGGCGCGGGCAGCACGCCGCTTGGTGGCAGGGAAGTCTACGTCCCCTCCGGCGTGAAGTTCTTGCGCTCGCAAAACGTCTACGACGACGGGCTGCGCCTCAATGGGGTCGCGTACATCAAGCCAGCAACTCATGAAAAAATGGCTGGCACAGTTGTGGTTGCCAACGACTTACTGTTCAACATTACGGGTGCCTCAATCGGTCGATGCGCAGTTGTGCCAAGTGATTTCGACGAAGCCAACGTCAGCCAACATGTAACCATCGTTCGCACAGTGCTTCCAGCGTTCAACGCCTTTCTGCACAAGGTGCTTGTTTCGCGGCACGTTCAGCAAGCGGTCATGGATGTTCAGGTCGGTGTGTCGCGTGAAGGCTTGAGCATTGCCAAGCTCGGCCAATTTCTGATTCCTGTGCCACCCATCGCCGAGCAATCCCGCATCGTCACCCGCGTCGAAGAACTCATGCGCCTGTGCGACGCGCTCGAAGCCAAAGGCCAGCTAGCAGCCACAGCACACGCCCAACTCGTCAGCACCCTGCTGGCCACGCTCACCGATAGCGAAACGCCCGCGCAACTGACCGACAACTGGCACCGCATCGCCACCCACTTCGACCTGCTGCTAGACCGACCTTCAAGCCTGGACGCCCTGGAGCAAACCATCCTCCAACTCGCAGTGCGCGGCCTACTCGTCCCCCAAGACCCGAAAGACGAACCCGCCAGCGTTCTCCTCCAAGAAATCCGCGCCGAGAAAGGCAAACTCATCGTCGAGGGCAAGATCAAACGCGACAAACCCCTGCCACCGGTTGCGGAGGATGAGCAGCCGTTTGCGTTGCCTGCCGGGTGGAGCTGGGCGCGGTTTCCGGAGCTCGGCGAGTTTGGACGAGGCAAGTCCAAGCACAGACCGCGTAACGACCCCGCTCTATTCAATCCACCGAAGTACCCGCTCATTCAAACTGGCGAAGTGTCGCGCGCCAAGGGCGTTGTCGACGAGGTCCATTCGTACTACAGCGACCTTGGACTTGCACAGAGCCGCATGTGGCCCAAGGGAACGTTGTGCATCACGATCGCTGCCAACATTGCGGAATCTGCGGTCCTTGGCTTTGACAGCTGCTTCCCAGACAGTGTCGTGGGCTTTGTGCCGGCGGATGCGATGGGCAACGTTGAGTATTTCTTGTTGTTCGTAGAAACGGCGAGAGCGGACCTACTTGCGTTCGCTCCTGCAACTGCGCAAAAAAACATCAACCTCGAAATCCTAAGTTCGCTGCTTATCCCAGTCCCACCCCTGAACGAGCTAACCCGCATCGTCACCCGCGTAGCCCAGCTGCGCCGCCTCTGCGCCGATCTGCGCCAGCGCCTGGCCGCCAGCCAATCCACCCAAGCCCATCTGGCCGAGGCGCTGGTGCACGCGGTGCAACAGTAAGGAATCAGAATGCCCGAGAACTACACCAAACCCTGGTTGAGTATTGATGAGCAATTGGCGAAACTGCGCCAGCGTGGCATGGTCGTCAGCGACCCCGCCAAGTCCCGTGACTATCTGGAGCGCATTGGCTATTACCGACTCAGCGGATATTGGTTTGCTTTTCGGGAGCGGTCCGAGTTGTGCTGTGCATTGAATCCTGCCGCGCTTGGCAAGCACGAGCGTTCGAAGCCAGGACGTTTGCCGTTGGACCAGTTCAAACCCGGTGCCAGCTTCGAGAATGCGGTGGACTTGTATGTTTTCGATAAGAAATTGCGCTTATTGGCCATGGATGCGCTGGAGCGCATCGAGATCAGCCTGCGGGTGGATATTTCACACCATTTGGGCGAGCGTCACCGTTTTGCGTATTTGCAGCCGGAACTGTTTCACGCAGGATTCGCAAGTGCAATCGACCCGAAGACAGGTCTCACGGCGCATCACGGCTGGCTCGCTACGCAGGCCACACTCATTACGCGGTCCAAAGAGGACTTTATTCGCCACAACCGCGAGAAGTACGGACTGCCCTTGGCCATCTGGGTGGCATGTGAGGTCTGGGATTTTGGTTGCATGTCCAGGCTCTTTGGTGGCTTGGCGGAGGCCGACCAAGACCAGATTGCCCAGCGCTACGGTATCAGCAATGGACGCGTATTTGCTTCGTGGCTCCGAAGCTTGAATTATTTGCGCAATGTATGTGCGCATCACTGTCGGCTTTGGAACCGAAACATGGCCCACCAGCCAAAGTTGCCACCCATCAGCGAGGTGCCCGCATTGACCGCATTCCATGGGAATGCCCACCGTCTGGCAAGACCTTTTCTCGCCCTGTGCATTGCGCAGCACCTGATGCAGAACATCAATCCGGGTTCAACCTGGGGGCGGCGCCTCAAGACGTTGTTGCAGGAAGGGTTCCCTGCGCTCGACCATCTCGGCCTAAACCTATTGGGTATGGGCGTGGATGAAGGGTGGGAACTCCGCAATTGGTGATAGGCCTTAAACCAGACAGGCAATAAAAAACCCCCAAGCAGTTAGCACCGAAGTGCGTTTCTGAAGGGGGCCGTGTTGGGACCGAGTTTACCAAAAGGTAAACATTCGAGTCAAGTTTGTTATCCGTTCTAAAAGAGAACAAACCAGCGATCTGACAAAAACCCTTTAAATACAGGCACTTAGATATTTTTTACTATCTTTGCGCCGGCAAATTCGATGTTTGAAGAGTATTCGATCTCACCTACTTGCTGCTTGGGAAACTGAACATCGTCCCTTCTCGCACGCCAGCACTCGGCCAGCGCTGGGTAATCGTCTTGCGCTTGGTGTAGAAGCGCACGGCGTCCGGGCCATAGGCGTGCAAATCACCAAACAGCGAGCGCTTCCATCCGCCAAACGAGTGGTAGGCCACCGGCACCGGCAGGGGCACGTTCACGCCCACCATGCCGACCAGGATGTTGTCACTGAAGTAGCGGGCGGCTTCGCCGTCGCGGGTGAAGATGCAGGTGCCGTTGCCGTATTCGTGGGCGTCGATCAAGTCCATGGCCTCTTGCAAGGTCTTGACGCGCACCACGCCCAGCACAGGGCCAAAAATTTCTTCCTGGTAGATCACCATGCCGGGCTTGACGTGGTCGAACAGGCAGGGGCCGAGGTAGTAGCCGTCCTCATGGCCGGCGATGGTCAGGCCACGGCCGTCCACGACCAGTGTGGCGCCTTCCTTCACGCCCTGGTCCACGTAGCCCTTGACCTTCTCGAAATGCGGCTTGGTCACCAGCGGGCCCATGTCCATGCCGGGGGCGGCGCCGGGGCCGACCTTCATCTTGCTGATCTCGGTCTTCAGGCCGGCAATCACGGCGTCGGCGGTGGCATCGCCCACGGCCACGACCAGCGGGATCGCCATGCAGCGCTCACCGCATGAACCGTAGGCCGCACCCATCAGGGCGCTGACCGCGTTGCCAATGTCGGCGTCCGGCATGACCACGGCGTGGTTCT
>DAOQRI010000209.1:0-5315 GCA_035355475.1 Rhodoferax sp.
AGTCCGCGTGAATCAACCCGGTTTTCTCTGCCAGCGTGACAGCCACTTCGCCAAACTCGCCGGTTTGCTCGGAGGTGACGGTGAGCAGGCGGCCTGGTGCGTCGCTTCGGGCCGCAGACCCCATTTCTGCTACGGTCATCGCAATACGAACCGCCGCACCGTTAGCGCTATCGACCCACGGGTGGTCGGGTATGGCGAACACCAACGACACGCCGTTGCCATCCATCGCTGCCTGCACCACCCGGCGGTTAAAGGTCTGACGCAAACTGTTGGTCGTGATCAGCCCAAAGCGTTGCACCTGCCCAGAGGCGGTCAGTACGGCCGCGTGGCTCCACCAGTACATGACAAAGTCCGCGCTCTCCGGCACGTCGGGCCAGACCTTGCGCAGGGTTTCCACATAGCCGTCGCCCAAAGCCGCGCGCATGGTGCTGGCGCCAATGAACGGCGGGTTTCCCACCACGAAATCCACTTGCGGCCAGGCCGCTTTGCGGGCGCTGAGGTATTTCCATTGCCCCACCTGGGCATCTTCGTCTGGCACCAGCGCGCCAGTCACCGGGTGGGTTTTGAAGCTGGTACCGTTCCAGCGGGTGAGCAGCACGCCGTTTGCGTCGTAAGCAGGCTCAAAATCGTCCCAGGCCAGCACAGCATCGCGGCATTCGATGTTGCCGTAGTTGTGCACCACCGGCTCGGCCACGTCTTTGTGGCCCCGGGTGCGGATGTGCCACTGCAGGTAGCCGATCCACAGCACCAGTTCGGCCAGCGCGGCGGCGCGGTCATTGATTTCGATGCCGCGCAGTTGCTGCAGGCTGACGGTTTCCTGGCCGTCGGCAATGAAGCTCTCTGCATGGCCCAGGGCAGTCAAATGGTTGAGCACTTCGCCTTCGAGCCGCTTGAGGTGCTCCAGCGTCACATACAAAAAGTTGCCACTGCCGCAAGCCGGATCCAGCACGCGCAGCGTACACAGGTGGTGGTGGAAGCGTGCCACCTCCGCGTAGGCCTCATCCCACTTTGCGCGTACGGCGCTCTCATGGCGGCGAAGGGCCTCCTGGTCCTTTTGGAGTTGCTTGCGGTCAAAGCTGGCAGCGTCTTTGCCGCCTTTGGCAACTGGCGGGCTGGCTTCCAGCTCGGCGGCTTCCTGCGCCAACACGATGGAGGCGGCCTGCGCATCGGCCCACTGCGCACGCAGTGGCTCCACCACGGTGGGCAGCACCAGCCGCTCCACATACGCACGCGGCGTGTAGTGGGCGCCCAGGGCGTGGCGCTCGGTGGGGTCTAAGGCGCGCTCCAGCAAGGTGCCAAAAATGGCGGGCTCCACCTCGCGCCAGTTGGCCCTGGCTGCGGTGATGAGGCGGTCTATCTGCTCCTGGTTCAATAGCAGGCTATACCCGTCCGACGAGGGCTCCTTGAACAATTTGCCATTGAAGTGCATCACCTGCGCAGCCAGTGCGGTGCTGAATCCGCCATGGTCCATGGTGGTCCACAGGTCGCGCAGCATGTGCTGGCAAGTGATGGGCTGTTCGCGCCAGGTTTGCAGCAGATTCAAGAAACTGCCGTTGGGCAACAGCTCCACGTCTTCGGCAAACATGCTGAACAGGCAGCGCGTCAAAAATGCGGCGACGTGGTCGGCGCGGTGGCCGCTTTGCTCCAACGACTTGGCCAGCTCTGCGAGTTGGAGCGCTACCTCGCGGGTGACGCGGGCACTGGCGCGGGCCGGGTCCAGGCTGTCCGGTTCCGTCCAGATGGCGAGCAGTGTGTCCAGCACCTTGGGCTGTGCCAGATCCGCCATCTTGATGCGGTGGCTGCGTGGGTCGGGGAACGGGGTGTAGGTGGCGCCACTGCGGCTGAACTCGGCATACACCTCGATAACGTTACCAACGTCCACCACCAGCAAGAACGGCGGGCGCCCTTCGGCTGCGGGCAGGGCACGGGCATAGGCTTCGCCCTGCGAGCGTGCGAACAACAGCGCCTTGTCAAAGCCCTTGGTGGCGGGGCCAACGTTGAGCTTTTTGGCCTCCAGCACGAAGTGGCCGCGGCGGTAGCAGTCAATGCGCCCGGGGCTTGTGGATCCGTCGCCATGGCGGAATGTGATCGGCCGCTCGAACATGTAGTCCATCGCTGGCGTGGCGTGGGGCACGGGCACGCCCAGCAGTTCGCACAGCTCGCGTACAAAGCTTTGCGCATTTGACAACTCGGACGCGGGCACGCCGCTCCAGCGGGCAATGAATGCTTGCGCTGCGGTGGCGCTGGTGGTGTAGGTGTCTCCCATTGCGGGAATGATAGCTGGCTGTCGCCTTTGCAACCCGGATTTGAGCACCCGCGCCGCTAAGATGCCTGCATGAATTCCTACTCCACCAGCACCGACTTTGACGACATTGGCCCCAGCCCCAGCACGCCCGTGCCTGACGGCTTTCGGCCGGTGCAAATTGGCGGCGCATTCATCGCCTGCAATGGGCCGCTGTATGCCAAATGGACGGGCGAGCGCCTGCTGATGGGTTTTCGGGTGGAAGAGCGGCATACCAATCCCCTCAAAATCTGCCACGGCGGTATGCTCGCCACTTTTGCCGATATGTTGATTCCATGCGCGGCGTTTTACCAGGCTGACATGGCTTCGCGTTTTCTCCCCACGGTCAGCCTGCAGGTGGACTACATGGGCGCTGCAGCGTTGGGTGCCTGGGTACAAGGTGAGGCGCAAATCCTGCGCACCACACGCAACCTGCTGTTTGGTCAGGCTCTGGTTACCGCCGATGGTGAGCCTGCGCTGCGGGTCAGTGGCATTTTTAAGCTGGGTCAGGTACTGGAAGGTGGCACACGTAAGGATCCGTTTGGCGTCCTGTCTTAACGGTGGCAGGGTGCGCGAGAGCGTGATGGTGATACCCGCGAAATGATGGCACAAATTGGCCTCCAGCCCTCGTCAAATAAGCCTAAGCAGCTATCAGTTTCATAGTGACTCTCGGCGCCTTTCATTTGGCGCTTGATACTGCGGTTTTTGTCAATTTGGAGAAGTCCATCATGGGCACCGCGCCGCCAGTTACCTGAGGCATGTGCCCATCCCATTTTTCGATGGTGCGAAGCGCCAGCACGTCGGGTGTTACTTCCTGGCGTTGAAGGCGCAGTGATTCGGCCTCAGCCGTAGCAGAGTTGTGTGCCAGTGGTCTAGATTTGGTTGTGGATGCTGGGGTGCCATGAGGGGTTTCCCCAAAGCCCGTACCATTGCACCATGAGCGCCACGACCACTTTTAACCACGCCGAGACCGTCCCACTGCAGCAGGACGCCACCATCATTGGCCTGGTCGGTCTGGCGCACGCCAGCTCGCATTTTGGTCACTTGTTGCTGCCGCTGCTGTTTCCGGTGTTCATGAAAGAGTTTGGCCTGAGCTACTCGGAACTGGGCCTGCTCATGACCACTTTCTTTGTGGTCTCTGGTGTAGGGCAGGCCAGTGCCGGGTTTGTCGTGGACCGCCTGGGTGCGCGGCCGCTGCTGTTTGTAGCGATGGGCATTTTCATCGCAGCTTGCGTGGCCGCATCCCTGGTGACCGGCTACTCGGGGCTGTTACTGGTGGCTGCCTTAGCCGGCTTGGGCAATGCCACGTTCCATCCAGTGGACTTCACTATCCTCAACCAGCGCGTTTCCGCACCGCGGCTGGGTCACGCCTTCAGCGCCCATGGACTGACGGGCAACCTGGGCTGGGCGGCGGCGCCGGTGTTCTTTGCCGGTCTGGGCGCCACCATCGGCTGGCGCAGTGCCTATATGGCCGCTGCGTTGTTGTATGCCGCCATCACAGCCTTGCTATTTTTGCACCGGGACAAGTTGAGTACCCAGGTGGCCCCGCGTGACGCGCATGCGATTGCGCAAGGGCATGCCGAGCACGACATGGCCTTCATGAAGCTGCCGGTGGTGTGGTGGTGTTTTGGCTTCTTTTTGCTTTCCACCATGACCTTGGCCGTGGTGCAGAGCTTTGCGGTGTCCATTCTCAAAGCCATGCACGGAATCAGCTTCGATTCGGCCACTTACACCATCACCGCCTATATGCTGTGCGGCGCTGTCGGTATGTTCGCAGGTGGCTTCATCGCGGCGCGAGCGGTCAATAGCGACCGCGTGGTGGCTCTGGCCATGGCGAGTGGTGCAGTGCTGCTGGCCCTGTGCGGCACTGGTTTGCTGGGTGCTACTGCCACCATGGTGGTGCTGGCATCAACCGGCTTTGCGGTGGGCATTGGTGGACCGTCCCGCGACATGATGATCAAAAAGGCTACGCCCAAAGGTGCCACCGGTCGGGTGTACGGGTTGGTCTACTCCGGCTTGGACACGGGTTTCGCCATTTCCCCTCTGGTTTTTGGCGTGTTCATGGACCGTGGCTGGTACGGCGCTACGCTGCTAGGCGCTGCGCTGATGCTGCTGCTCAGTGTCGGTGTGGCACTGGGTGTGGGTGCACGCACGGTCAAAAGATAGCGCACCCCGTCCATTCGCTGGCATGATGGAGGGCTTTTCGCCAGCCATTCTTAGAACTTTCAATGACCGAAACCTTGCATTCTTCCCCCGAAACGATTGAAGCTTCCGCGCCCAAACGCCCCGCAAAGCCCGATGTATTTCCGGTGCTGGAAAAAATGGCCGCACTCTATCCGCAGCTGTTTGGCGCTGTGTTCCTGCCCCTCAAACGCGGTATTTTTCAAGACCTGCTGGAAGCCCACCCCGACGCCTTTGAGCGTGAGAGCTTGAAGGCGGCTCTGTCCATGCACACGCGCTCCACACGCTACCTGACGGCTGTGGCCGCTGGCGAGCAGCGCCACGACCTGCAGGGCCAGGCGGTGGAAGCGATGGCACCCGAACATGTACACCACGCCCTGCTGGAGGTGTTTCGCCGCCGTCAAATGCGCAGCAAAGAAGATCTGCGTCCCAAATTGATTGCCCGCATCGTCGTGGCGTATGAAGCGTCCGGCCTGACCCCGCTGGCCTACGCCGAGCTGGTGCGCAGTCGCGATGAGGCCGCCAACGCCGTGCTGGATGAAGCCATGCTGGAAGCGCAGGCCCGTGCGGCCAAAACCGAGGCCTTGCTGCAAGCCTTCAAGGCCAGTGGCAAAACGGTGGATGAATTTGCTGACATGTACGGCATGGACCCACGTGCAGTGAGCCGCATGCTGGCACGCGCACCGGCCGCGCAAGCGTAGTCCGAGGCCTTTTTCGGCTATGGAAGCGGACCGTGCGTCAGGCGCAACCCTCTTGCAAATTGACGGCTTGAGGCTCCGGTTTTCTCAGCAAGTTCTTTTTGCAGATTTTTCGGTCTGCATCCCACCGGGTGTGACGTCAGTGCAAGGCGGTG
>DAOQRI010000210.1:0-5313 GCA_035355475.1 Rhodoferax sp.
GGCATCGCCACCGGAGTGGCCCCCAACGCGGCCAATAGTTTGTTGGTCTGGCGGGTGGGGGCGCGCAGCTTGGTACCCTTGAGGTCTGCCATGGTCTTGATGGGTTTTCCGGTCATGTGGAAAACGCCATCCCCATGGACATGCAAGGCAATCAGCTTGACGTCCTTGAATTCATTGGCCACGTTGGGATTCTGGTGCACGTACTCCCACAGCGCCTTGCTGGTGCCTTCGGGGCTTTGCATCATAAAAGGCAGTTCAAAAACCTCGGTCAGGGGGAAACGACCTGCCGTGTACCCGGGCAGCACCCAAATGACGTCGGCCAGACCATCCTTCACCTGATCAAACAGTTGCGGCGGTGTGCCACCGAGTTGCATGGACGGGTAAATCTGGCACTTCATCTTGTCACCAGAATCCGCCGCAATCTTGTCGCACCAGGGCTTGATGAACATGGTTTGCGCTGCCGATCCGGCTGGCAAAAAGTGGTGCACTTTGAGCGTGACCGTTTGCGCCATGGCGCTGGCACTAGCGGCCAATGCGGTTGCAGCCAGAAGAAATTTCAGGGAATTTTTCATGTTGTCTCCTATGGAAGTGATCCTGTTGCCAAAAGATGCAGACACACTATAAGCGTCCGTGCAAGACACCGCGATTGCACACACGATTTTTGCCACGGTTTACTGCCTGCATGACGCACCAAAAAGAGCGGGGGTCCGGCCACCATTTCCACGTTGGCGTGATGTCATGCTGCGCGTGCCGTCCACTGCTTGACCTGCATTGTGGTGAAACTATAGCGATCCGTGCCCCATTGATCGGTGACCTTTGGTGAGTATGGAATCTATTTTTGTTATACCGTTGGTCTATCCGCTGTCAATCCATCACCCAATTTGACGCCCTGCACAGGCACCCCGCATGACCGATACACCTGCATCCGCCGCCTATCCCGCCGAGGCACTGGACTACCTGCGTCCGTTCATTGCGGTCGCAAAGGCAGGTAGCATTGCCCGCGCGGCAGCAGCCGTTTTCAAGGCACCGTCTGCGGTTACACGCTCCATCCTCGAACTGGAAAACATGCTGGGTTTTACGCTGTTCGAGCGCAAGCCGCGCGGCATGTTGGTCAACAGCTATGGCCATGCGGTGATGTTGCGGGCATTGCGGATTCAGGACGAAGTGGACGCCGCAGTGGATGAATTTCTGCGGGCAGTGCCCTCCGATGCGCCTCTTCGCAATACCCTGGTGAACCTGCTTTTCAATGGCCGCAAATTGCAACTGCTGATTTGCCTGACGGAGCAGCGCAGCATCTCCGCAGGGGCCGCGCAGTTGGGGATGTCCCAGGCAGGGGCCAGCATGGCGCTGCTGCGGATGGAGGCAGCACTGGGACAGCCCCTGTTTCAGCGCATGCTACAGGGCATGGTGGCAACGGACGCCGCCGCCAGGCTGGTGATCCGGGCCAAGCGGATTTTTTCAGAGCTGCGCCACATGCAGGCTGATCTGGCGGCCATTTCCGGCAGTCTGGCGGGCCTGGTCGCCATCGGAACCCTGCCCCTGGGAAGAACCTACGTGGTACCGACCGGCATCGCACGGGCACTGGCTGCGCATCCGGGCTTGCGCGTGACCACGGTGGAGAGTCACTACGAACAATTGATCGGCAGCCTTCGCAGCGGAGATATTGACGCTGTGTTCGGTGCACTGCGCCCAACGGACATTTCGCAGGGCCTGATTACTGAACCGCTGTTCAGCGACCGGTTGGGCATCATCGCGCGCGCAGACCATCCCCTGACCCGCACCAAGGCGCGCGTGCTCTCGGACCTGTTGAAAGAAAAGTGGATACTGCCCCGCCCCAACGCGCCGGGCAGGCGGCTGGTGGATGCATCGTTTCAGGAGCTTGGCTTGCACGCTCCCGTGCCCTCGGTAGAAACCGGGGACCTGGCCATGCTGCGCCAATTGTTGATCAGCAGCGACATGCTGACCGCCATTTCCCCGCACCAGCTGATGTTTGAAATCGAGGCGGGAACCCTGACCGAGTTGCCCGTCAAAATAGGAGCCACTACGCGCTCCATCGGGTTCACGCTGCGCCAGGGCAGCGCGCTGTCGCCCGCGAGCCTGGCGGTGCTGGACGCGATTCGCGACGCAGCCATGTCCCTTTCCAACTGACAGCCTCCAGAGGAACCGCGCAGGTCATGGGCCAGGCCGGGCACGCCGCCAGGCTTTCTCGGCTTCGGTGGCCACCCATACCACGGCGGCGGCACCGAGGCACACCGCCAGCTCGGACAGACTCAGCGGCTGCGTCTTGAAGATGGGATTAAGCGCTGGCACGTAGATAGTCGCCATCTGCAGCGCAAAGGTCAACAGCACGGCACCCAGCAAGGGCCGGTTGCCGCCAATGCCAATGCGCCACAACGGGTCCTGCTCGGAGCGAATGCCCATCACGTGTGCCATCTGACCCAGCGCTAGCACGGTGAACACCATGGTCTGCCAGTGTGCGTTCCCGGTGGAAAGGGCCCAGGCCTGCACGCCCAGGCACAGGCCCGCCAGCAGCAGGCCGATGCCCAGGATGTGCTGCCACATGCCATTGGCAAACAGGCTTTCGGTGGGCTGCCTGGGTGGGCGCTGCATGACCCTGCGCTCGGCCGGTTCAGCCGCCAGCGCAAGACCCGGCAGTCCGTGCGTCACCAGATTGACCCAAAGGAGATGAATCGGCAGCAAAGGAATGGGTAGCAAGAGCAACGGTGCAAGGAAGATGGTCAAGACTTCGGCCGACCCACCGGTCACCGCGTACCGCACAAACTTGCGGATGTTGTCGTAGATGCGGCGGCCTTCGCGCACCGCATGCACGATGGTGGCAAAGTTGTCGTCCAGCAGCACCAGGCTTGAAGCCTCGCGGGCCACGTCGGTGCCGCCCTTGCCCATGGCCACGCCGATGTCGGCGCGCTTCAGGGCCGGGGCGTCGTTGACACCGTCACCCGTCATGGCGACAAACTCGCCACGCGCCTGCAGGGCTTCGACGATGCGGATCTTTTGTGCCGGGTCCACGCGGGCATAGACCCGCACGTGCTGCACACGGGCCACCAGCGTTTCCTCATCCAGCGCCATCAGGTCGGCACCGGTCAGCACAACGGCCTGCGCATCGGCCACGATGCCCAAGCGGGCCGCGATTGCCAACGCTGTGGCAGGGTGGTCGCCGGTGATCATGACCGGGGTGATGCCAGCCTCGACGCACTCGCGCACGGCTGCTGCGGCCTCGGGCCGTGGTGGGTCCATCAAGCCCACCAGACCGATGAAAGACAGACCGCTCTCCAAAGCCAGGGCATTGTCACTGGCCGCTGGGGACTGGGCGTGGTTTCGCCGTGCCAGCGCCAGTACCCGCAAGCCCTGCGCCGCGAGCGCCTCGGCGTGTGCCAGCCAGACAGCCGCATCGAAGGCAGGTTCGCCCGTAGCGGCGGCCCAGCGGGTCAAGCATTGCGGCAACACGGACTCTGGAGCGCCCTTGGTGTAGGCCACCAGTCCGTCGGGCGTGCGGTGAAAGGTGGTCATGCGCTTGCGGCTGGCATCAAACGGCAATTCGTGCTCGCGCGGACACTGGGCATCCAACGCTTGCTTGTCCATCCCCGCGCCAGCCGCCACCTCGGCCAAGGCAATTTCGGTGGGGTCAGCCACCCAGTTTCCATCGGGGCCGCGCCGCGCGTCATTGCACAGGGCGGCAGCCCGCAGCAGTTCCTGGTGGTCGGCATCGGGCTGCCCTGTGCCCGGAACCCAACTCGCCTGACCGTAGGCCGATTGGTCGGCCGCACCACCAGCCACCAGGCATTCGGTTTGCATGCGGTTTTGGGTCAACGTGCCGGTCTTGTCGGAGCAGATGAAGGTGACCGAGCCCAGCGTCTCCACCGACGGCAGGCGCCGGATCAGCGCGTTGAACGACACCATCTTGCGCGCCCCCAGCGCCAGCAGCACGGTGACCACGGCCGGCAGCGCCTCGGGGATGGCGGCCACCGCCAGGCTGATGGCCACCAGCACCATCTGCAGTGGGGATTCGCCGCGCAGTACCCCCACGACAAAGATCACCACGCAGATGCCAATGACGGCCAGCGCCACGCGCTTGCCAAAGGCGGCCAGGCGTAACTGAAGCGGCGTGCTGCGGTTGTTGTCCTGATCCAGCAGGCCCGCCACCTTGCCCAGCTCGGTCTGCATACCGGTGGCCACCACCAGGCCACGCCCGCGGCCATGCGTGGCGATGGTGCCCTTGAAGGCCATGTTGAGGCGGTCGCCCACGCCGTGCCCGGTGCCGGTGAGCACCTGGGCATGCTTGTCCACGGTGACCGATTCGCCGGTGAGTGCGGACTCGTCCACCTTGAGTTGGGCAATGTGCAGCAGTCGCAGATCCGCCGGAACCTTGTTGCCGGCTTCCAGCAGCACGATGTCCCCAGGGACCAGGGCATGCGCCGCCACCTGCTGCACCTCACCAGCGCGCACCACGGTGGCCTGGGATGCCGCCATGCGCTGCAGCGCGGCCAGCGCTTGGTCCGCGCGCCAGGCCTGCACCAGGCCAATCACCGCGTTGAGCACCACGATAGCCAGGATCACCAGCGCGTCCACCACATCCCCCACCAGGCCGGAGATCACGGCAGCGCCGAGCAGCACCAGGATCATGAAGTCGCTGAACTGCTCCAGCAGCAGCGACCAAAAGCTGCGGCTGGCGCCGCTGGGTAACGTATTGGGTCCATGCTGGATTGCGCGCTGCGCTACTTCGTGCGCCTGCAGGCCGTTCGCAGGGTCTACGCCGTGCTCCATGGCCAGTTCAACGGCGTCGCGCAGGTGCCAGGACTTTTCCTGGGAACGCGGTTTAGATCTGTTTTCAGTTGCCATAGGGATTGAGAACAAAAGTGTTGTCCGCATGGCAAGCATAGATCGAAGAAAGTCCCCACTCCGGGCGCCAGCGCACGTCAGGCTTCGGGCACCCCAGTGGTTTACGATGGGGCATGAGCGAAACCACGTTTGACTACATCATTATTGGCGCCGGCACGGCCGGCTGTCTTCTGGCCAACCGACTGAGCGCCGACGCATCCAAACGGGTGTTGCTGATTGAGGCCGGCCGCAAGGACGACTACCACTGGATCCACATCCCGGTGGGTTACCTGCACTGCATCGGCAACCCGCGCACTGACTGGCTGTACAACACCGAACCCGATGCGGGCCTGAATGGCCGGTCGTTGCGCTACCCGCGCGGCAAAACGCTGGGCGGCTGCAGCAGCATCAACGGCATGATCTACATGCGCGGCCAGGCGCGCGACTACGACCAGTGGGCACAGCTCACCGGTGACG
>DAOQRI010000211.1:0-5279 GCA_035355475.1 Rhodoferax sp.
AAATTCAGCTGTTCATTGGGGAGTAGCCTGCCTTCGATTAGTCGAAGGTGCTTGCGTCAACATACTTGATCATCATGATCATGGTGCAAGCGGTTTCCGACTTGGCAAGACCTTTGACCACGTAGCCTCCGGTTTGGCCGGGGAGGAGCGTGGTCATTTGTCTTTTGCCCGGCCTGGGAACTTAAAAATGGAAGCTCTATTGACCTCAACGGGTGTTGTCGCACTGGCAGAAATCGGTGACAAGACCCAACTTCTCGCATTCGTCTTGGCTGCGAGATTCAAGAAGCCTCTCCCCATCATCGCTGCAATTCTTTGCGCTACCCTTGTAAACCATGGACTCGCCGGCGCTTTGGGTGCCTGGATCACCTCCATGCTCACACCTGAGGTTCTTCGTTGGGTGGTCGGTGTGTCATTTCTCGGCATGGCGGCGTGGACCATGATTCCGGACAAGATCGAAGAAGAAGAGACTCAGGTTGCAAAGCACTTGGGTGTCTTTGGCGCCACGCTGGTGACCTTCTTTTTAGCGGAGATGGGCGACAAGACTCAGATCGCCACGGTGGCCATGGCCGCGCACTTTCCGAATCCTGTAATGGTGGTGATTGGCACCACGCTGGGCATGCTGATAGCCGACGTGCCAGCGGTGTTTGTCGGAGACCGCTTTTCTAAGACGATTCCCATGAAACTTGTGCATTCGATTGCGGCCGCTATGTTCGCAATCATGGGAATACTTGCACTTCTAAAAGTGGATTCCTGGTTGTAGTTGATGTCCGCTTTGCGCACATCAAAATGGTGTGTGCAATTTCTGGAATGGGCACGGTGCCGGCACTGGAAAAAATGGGGCGAATGTCCGGTCCCGACATGATGACTAAATTTCCACCGTGCGCCAGGCTTCCACTCACCCATTCGCACCTAATTTCGGCTTGGTAACTAGCCAGCCCGATAGCCGTCACTCGATTGGTCTCAAGGATCCTTTCGAGCGAACAAGCGTTGGTCCCAAATGACCTTTTGACTCGTCGACACGACAAGCTGAGCTGCTGCTGGATGCAACGGATTGACCACGGCATTCCATTCCAGCTTGGCAACGACAGAGGGAATGATCAAGACCGCAGTTCTGCTTTCGGCCAACCACTGGTCACCAAAGCGACGGGCAATGGATGGGTCATCACCATCCCAACCCAATGGCAATGACGCTGAATCATTGCGTTCGATGGGTGCGTCGGCTGGAACTTCTGCCACCACGTAGCAATGTGTCGTCGGGACTCGGCCAATATTGGCGTGCACCAGTATTTCCAGCATGGAGCAGGCATAGCTCAAAGAACCATAGATCGCTGGTCGCCCTGGACTATTCCACCGGCCTCCCACCATCGCGGCACCGGTGCCGTCCCACAGCGCATGTCGGCTGTCCCCAATCCGAAAAATTTGCATGAAAAATCCGCCTTACGCAGCGATCCCGTAGAACAGCTTCCAAAGCAACTCTTCAACGCGCCTGGCTCCCAACTCCGTCATGGATACGTCCAATGGAGTGCGGCCTTTGAGCATAGGGTGAGGTGTGTTCAAAAACAAGCGCGCATCGTCTTCCGAGTTCCACACGAATTCCGTGGTGGCAAAGATTCTGGCCAGGCGTTCTGCTCTTTCAGATTCGTCCGAAGTAAGACTGGTACGACGACGCTTGTAGGTCGCCTCCGGAATGATTCGATAAAGAAGCTTCTTGCGATCTTCGCCACCCAGGCATACACGATCAACGCTGGCTCGAAGCGCACCCTTGGGCAGCCCGTTCGCCACCAGATCATCGAGTTCTGCAAAGGAATGAGGAGGCGGAGACAGCGCCATCACTGAGGCGATTTTCTCTGGGGTCACAAGTACCATAATGCAGACCTTAGTATCAATTGATACCTCTATTGTAGATCATGTGATATATCAATGCAAGTCACCTTCGGCAGCCAGCGCGACGGTGGTCAGAAGCAACCTACGTTCTCAAACATGAATACACCCCAGACACGTCGCCTCACCATCCTCAATGCCGATGAAATCGAGGCGATTTTCGGGTTGCCTCAGTTCACGGAAGACGAGCGTCAGGTTCATTTTGCATTGAGCCCGATCGAGAGTGAAGTCGTCAATGCCGCACGCACCATTACAGCGGCGGTCCATTTGACTTTGCAAATTGGCTACTTCAAGGCTAAGTCGCAGTTCTACGTCTTCGATCTGGATATGGTGAGCGCAGACCTGCTCCATATTCTCGGGCGACATTTCCCAGGTCGCGGGATGCACGAAATTGGCGTCTTGTCCAAACCTACGCGGCTGGCTCAACAAGGCATCGTTCTCAAACTTTTTGATTTCCGGCTGTGCGACGCCTATCTGAAAAGTGACTTGATCAGCCTCGCACAGCGCCTAGCCATGTTGTCAACGAAGCCGATCTTCATTTTGCGGGAAGTTCTGGAGCACCTCGCAAACCAGCACGTTGTCGCGCCAGGCTACACCTTCCTGCAGGATCTCGTCAGTGGTGCAATCATGGCCGAGCACAGGCGTATCACCCGCAAATTGGACGAATCGCTATCACCAAAATTGCGCAGGGCGCTCGACGAGATGCTGCATGCCGGTGACAAACAGCATTTGATCATCGTGCTCGAGCACGAGCCCAAGGATTTCAGCAACACCCAACTGCGTGAAGAGGTAGCGCGTCGCCAGCAGTTGGCGCCGCTATATGACTTCACACACAAATTCCTAGCTGACGCGGAGTTATCCAATGAGAGTATCAAGGACTATGCCGCGTTGGTCCAGTTCTACTCGCTCTACAAGCTACGCCGCATCAAAGCATCCACCGCACGCCTGTATTTGCTTTGCTTTACCTTCTATCGGTTCCGCCAGATCAACGACAACCTGATCGAAGCCTACATCCATCTGGTGAACCAATTTGACAAGCAGACCAAGTTCGCCGCCAAAGAGGCGATGCACAAAGCGGTCGAGGAAGCCAGTGCGAATCTCCAGGCAGCCGGCCAAGTGCTGGAACTTTTCGTAAATGACACGATAGCCGCCGACTGCCCGTTTTGTGAGGTTCAGGAACGCGCATTCGGATTGCTGGCACCAACTGTCATACCGAGCGTAGCCAACTACCTGCGCAACGTCGCATTTGACAGGATCGCTTACGAATGGGACCATTTTGCCAAGCTGTCCAGAACCGTCAAACGCAACTTGCGGCACCTGTTTTGTGAACTGGACTTCTCCGGTCGGGTTCAGGATGCGCCGCTGATCAACGCCATCGCAGTATTGCAAACTCAGTTACGTCAGCATAAGTCGCTGCGACAGATTGACCCCTTGATCTTCCCAACAGGCCTGATTCCACCAAGTATCAAGCGATACCTGTATGTCAACGCTGACCGCCCCGATGCAAAAGGCCAAAGTCTTGACGTTGACCGCTATGAGTTCTTGGTCTACCGGTTGCTTCGAAACGCCCTGGAGTCTGGCGACCTGTACGTTAATAACAGCAATGAGTTTAGGCAGTTTGAGGACGACCTGATTAGCGAAGTACGCTGGAGCCAAAAAGAAGCTGTACTCGATGAAATTGGTGTTCCCTTGCTGCAAACACCTATCGAAGAGACCTTGGCAACGATGCGCATCGCGCTGGAATCAAGGTTTGCATCGGTCAACCAGCGCGTGACCGAATGTGTCAATGAACACATCAAGGTTAGCGGACAAGGAGATAAGAAGCGCTGGTCGCTGGTCTACCCCGCCGATCAAGAGCAGTCCGTCAACAGTCCGTTCTATAGTCAATTGCCAGGCATCGGTATTGCCGATCTCTTGCGGTTTGTTGGCAGGACAACAGGCTTCATGAACGAGTTCACGCATGTTCTTGATCGCAGCGTAAAGAGTGCGCCTGACACGCGTCAAATCCTGGCATGCATGGTGGCCTTTGGCACCAATATGGGTTTGGGAAAGATGGCGGAGGTGTCCGGTCTCGTCCATTCGTCGTTGGCGACCACCGCGCGCAGTTACATCCGACCGGAAACACTGCGCGACGCCAATGATGCCATCAGCAACGCGACGGCCGCCTTGCCCGCCTTTGACCTGTTCAACATCCGGGATACCTTGCATTCCAGCAGTGACGGGCAGCGGTTTGAAACGCAAATTGACACTTACAACGCCAGGTATTCCCCCAAATACTTCGGTCTGAACAAGGGTGTGAGTGCCTGCACTTTGGTGGCGAACCATGTACCGATCAATGTACGGGTCATTGGGACGCATGAACATGAGAGCCATTACGTTTTCGATTTGCTCTACAACAACAGCTCTGACATCCAACCGACTCGCCACTCTACCGACACGCATGGCACCAACCAGGTCAATTTCTGGATTCTGCATGCCTTTGGTTATGGGTTCGCGCCACGGTACAAGAGATTGCAACGGAAGACGGCATCACTGGTTGGCTTTGAATATCCAAGCAAATATCCAGCGGACATGCTGATCAGGCCGAGCAACAAAGTCAACGAAGAATTGATCATCAGCGAATGGCCCAACGTGCAGCGCATCATGGCGTCGCTCGCCCAAAAGGACACCACCCAAGCCACCATTGTGCGAAAACTCAGCAGCTACGCCAGGCAAAACCAGACCAAGAAGGCCCTTTGGGAACTGGACAACATTTGTCGGTCTATATACATCCTGGACTTCATCGATGACGTGGAGTTGCGCCAGAGTGTTCAAAAGGCACTTAACAGAGGGGAGGCCTATCACCGGTTTCGTCGGGCTGTGTCATTTATCAATGGAGGCAAGTTCAAAGTCCAGACAGAAGTTGAGCAACAGATATGGAATGACTGCGCACGCCTGATCGCCAATGCTGTCATTTACTACAACACGGCGTTGCTGTCCAAAGTCTATGAGCAGAAGCTCAAAACTGGTGATCGTGATGCCGTGGAGTTCATCCAAGGCATGTCACCTGTGGCTTGGCAGCATGTGAACATGTTCGGATCGTTTGAGTTCAGTGATGAGGAACCGACCGTTGACTTGGAAGAGCTGGCGGCACGATATGCTGACTCAGAGTTCTGGGCAAGGGCTACGAGCAGTGGCCAAGGGGATCTTTTTGACTGAAAACCACCCCTCCTTCAGAGGGAGAATCCGCTCGTTTTACCTTTTCGAGGGGATGGGCTAAATTAGCCTTGATGCTGCTGGCACGCCGTGGCGCAAGCATTGGCGGCGAAGCAAGGCAAATGGTTGCGAGGCACTTGCAGGAGATGCACGCCAAGGACGCACTGGGAAAGGTACTTGTGCTCTATGACATCTTGCGTTGC
>DAOQRI010000212.1:0-5272 GCA_035355475.1 Rhodoferax sp.
TGCCTCCACTGCGTTGCTTCCTCTAAGCTCCAGCCCAACAGAGCGGTACGGAGATGATTGGCCAACGCGCGGACTGTAACTGGAAAAAACAGGGTTTTTCGTGGACGCAAGTACCGAGTCAGTAAAATGAGGGTAAATACTGACCTAAGACAACAATTTCATTCAGCCTAGAGAGACCCCCATGTCACTTGATAACGTTACCCCCGGAAAAAACGTCCCCGAATCATTCAACGTCATCATCGAAATCCCGATGAACGCAGATCCTGTCAAATATGAAGTTGACAAGGCAACAGGAGCGATTTTTGTTGACCGCTTCATGAGCACGGCGATGCATTACCCCACGAACTATGGTTATGTACCCAAAACCATTTCGGGCGATGGCGACCCTGTGGATGTGCTGGTTGTAACGCCCGTTCCCCTGATTCCTGGTGTGGTGGTTCCTTGTCGCGCCATTGGCATTTTGAAGATGGAAGATGAAGCTGGCCAGGATGGAAAGGTGCTCGCAGTTCCGATCAATAAAATTCTTTCCCTGTACAGCCGCTGGCAAAAGCCTGAAGACTTGCAGCCGTTGCGTTTAAAAACCATCGCGCATTTCTTTGAGCACTACAAGGATCTGGAAGATGGCAAGTGGGTCAAGATTTTGGGTTGGGAGGGGCCTGAGGCTGCCCGCCAGGAAATCATGGACGGTATTGCCAACTACAACAAGACTCTTGGCTAAGTCCTGGGGCAGATTCGGTAGAAGGGCTGGGTGCAACGCGCCCAGCAAATGAATTTTTTCCGCTACGAACGGCGTGTATGATTCTTCGACGTGTGCCTTTTAGCAATGCTGAGGGGCCAGCAAGCGAAGGAAGACCATGCAAAACGCGCAACCAACCCCTCATTTCGGACAGCGGACTTCACCTAGTGATGCTGCCATCGTTACGTCCGGGCAGTACTTGACGCTGCGTCTTGGGAAAGAAGACTACGCGATTGACATCATGCGTGTGCAGGAGATTCGGTCGTATGAAGAGCCCACCAAAATGGCGAATTCACCGGGTTTCATCAAAGGGGTGATTAACCTGCGAGGTGTCATCGTTCCCATTGTCGATTTGCGGATGAAGCTCAATATTGACAAGGTGGACTACAACGAGTTCACCGTGGTCATTATTCTCAGAGTGCATGGAACCGTCGTCGGCGCGGTTGTGGATGCAGTATCCGATGTGGTCCATCTGGACGCAGCCATGATCAAAGATGCTCCCCAATTCGAATCCGCAATTGACTCACGTTTCATTCTGGGGCTTGCGAACGTGGGGGAACGCATGCTGATTGTGATGAACATGGAGGCATTGCTAAGCAACGCGGAGATGGGAATCGTTCCCGCGCACTGAATCCCTGAAAGGCATCAGTTCAATTTACCGCTTTCTTGCGTGCAGGTTTGCGGATGACTTTTGCAGCCTTGGGTACAGGTGTGCCGATACCCAGTGCGCTCTCCAGTTCCATGATGGCGTTGTGTGTGTAGTCCAGCATGCGTTGTAGCGCGGGCACCGAACGGCGACAGGCTATATAGCCAAATCCCAAGCGGTCACCGTATCCGCTGATGGTGATATTCAATGCCAAATAATGTGTTGGGATGGAGACGGGGTAGCCCTCGTCCAGTTTTGCACCGTTGAGGTATAGCGATTCTCTGGGGCCTGGAACGTTGGAAATCACCAGGTTGAAAAGCGGGTGCTTCTCGGCCGAACCGGTGACCATTCCGGCACCTAACGGAGAAATCGACGTGATGCCGTGCGCCAATTTCTGCAAACGCGGCATTTTGGTGAGGCGACTTTTGGCTTCCGAGGTGGACTTCACAATCCGCTCCAGGCGCTTGATCGGATCGGCTACATGGGTCGCCAGGCTGGCGAGCAGTAGCGAAACCTGGTTGCCTCCGGCATTGGTCTCGCCGTGCAGTGAGACCGGTACCATGGCGACCAGGGGTTTCTTTGGCAGCTTGTTTTGCGCAATCAAATACTCACGCAGTGCACCAGCACAAATCGCCAGCGTTACATCATTGACTGTTGCACCACTGGCCTTGCCAATATTCTTGATTCGGCTCAAAGAATAGGACTGCGCTGCAAACCGGCGCGAGCCTGAGATTTCCACGTTGAATGGTGTCGGTGGCGCCTGAAACGGCAGCGCTGCGGCACCTTCTGCATACGACGCCCGCACGATGTCCCACAAACCGCTGCCGATTCCGGGCAATATGTCCTTTCCTGCTCTGGCTACATTGCCAAGTTGTTTTAGCAGTCCTACTGGTGCATGCTTTGCATGAGAGGCTGGATGCTGGCTAAATGGTAAAGCCCAAGTGGGAGCCTTGTGTTCGGTGCTATCGAGGCACATGGAGTTGGCTGCCATTCGGGCACCGGTGACGCCATCTGCCAACGCATGGTGAATCTTGCTGTAGGTCGCAAAACGCCCGCCGGGCAAACCTTCAATGACATAGGTTTCCCATAGCGGGCGATTGCGGTCCAGCAGATTGCCATGCAGTCGCGACACCATTGCAAGTAACTCGCGTATGCGCCCGGGCTGGGGCAATGCCAGATGTCTAAGGTGGTAATCCAGCTCAAATTCTTCGTCTTCTTCCCAGTACCACAATCCCATGCGCAGGACCGGGCGCAGATTGAAGGGCGCAATTGCCTTGGGGTACTTGCCCCACTCGTGCAACAACCTGCTGACGTAGTCAGGTCCGGACCCGGACGGTGGTGTGTAAATGTTGAGGCCGGCTACGTGCATGGGCTGGTTGCGGGTTTCCATCCACAGGAATGCGGAGTCTGTCGGGCTGAGAGCTTGCATGTCGTCTTTCGGTTGGGCAAGGATGCGTTGCAATAAGTCGATTGTGATTCAGTGACTTGTTGCGCGCAACACGGTTCGGAATCCTATGTGACTTGTGGCCAGATCACTTTCCTGGCCCTGCCGTGCCCCCGCCCGGTAGCGCATACAGTAGTTCGGAGCGCAGAGAAAAGATCCTCCTTTAATGACGTGGCGACCACCGGGTCGAGCAGAACGTTGCGCCGTCGGTGACTGATCCGGTGGAACATTGTCTTGCGGGTTGTGGCTCTCAGTGTAGGGGTCTGAAGTGAGTTCCCATACGTTGCCAATCATGTCAAATAGACCAAAATTATTCGCCTTAAAACAGGCAACGGGCGCGGTGCCAGCAAAGCCATCAAGGACCTGATTCGTAACAGGGAACAAGCCCTGCCAAGTGTTGGCTTCCTTCGGCTGGTTTTTGTCTCCCAGGCGTGTTGCCTCGCCGCCTGATGCGGCCCACTCCCATTCCTTTTCGCTGGGCAACTCGCGGCCCCTCCAACGCGCATAGGCTCGGGCATCCTCAATGGTGACTGATACGACCGGGTGTGATCCCCGATCACTGATACTCGAATTCGGCCCAGCGGGATGGCGCCAGTTGGCGCCAGGAACATATTGCCACCACTGGCTGACATCCCTACCGTGCGTTAGTTTTTTTGGACTGATAAATACGACGGCCCCGGGTTTGAGTAGTTCTGGTTGTAGGCCCGCGTGTGCCATTGGATCGACGGGGCGTTCTGCGGTGGTCACGTATCCTGTGGCCTTCACAAATTCCTCAAATTGGGCGTTGGTGACTTCCGTGCGATCCATCCAGAAGCCGTTGACCGTGGCTTTACTGATGGGCTGTTCCTCTGAATAGACCGAATCTCCAAACGAAAAGCTACCGGGGGGAATCCAAACCATACCCGGGTTCTTTGACGACTCTGTAGTGGGAATCGTTTGACACGACGTTGGTTCAGAGGCTACCGACGCAGATGAGAACAAAAATCTCCATCCGATAAAGAATCCAAGCGATATGCCCAATAGAAGCCCAACAGGCAATAGCGTCTTGCGTAACCTGGAAAATTGCATATATGCCAATGGGCGCTAGCTAGTTGTACCAGTAGACGTATTCGTCCGTGGGTAGGTGTTTCTGGTTGAGAGGTTTGTCAATTTCAATGGGCAACTCGATGAATGATGGCCACATTGCAGGGGGCATGGAGGCATGATGGGCATCCATCACTGCCTTCATCTGTGCAAGTCGTTGCGGGTGCTTCGTGGCCAAATTGGTTCTTTCAGTTGGGTCTTCGGCCAAATTGAAAAGCCACTCTTTTTTGGGTCGCTCGGATATGATGATTTTCCAGGTTGCATCCCGCATGGCACGGTACGGTCCATCCCGCCAAAACAGAAATCGATCGGGCTGACGAACCGGATTTGCAACCAGATATGGCAACAGATTGACACCGTCAATCGTGCGATCTTCTGGCATCGAACCACCTGCAGCGGCCACGACAGTGGGCATGATGTCGATATTGGTGATGGGAACCGGATATTGAGTTCCAGGAGCAATGTGCCCGGGCCACTTGGCTACATAGGGAACGCGCAGGCCCCCTTCAAACATGGTTAGCTTCCAGCCACGGTAGGGCTTGTTGACATCGGGTAAACCAATGTAACCCGGCGCGCCATTGTCACTGGTAAAGATGACGATGGTGTTCTGGTCCAGGCCTTCGTCCTTGAGTGTTTGCAGCACGCGGCCTACGCTGCGGTCGATGGATCGGATCATGGCGCCGTACACACGACGCCGGTGGTCCGGGATGCCGCTCAAAGCGTCGTAATCGGCTTTGCTGGCTTGCAGCGGCGTGTGTACACCCCAATGCGCCAAATACATGAAGAAAGGGCGGTTCCTGTTCTTCTTGATGGCTGTCACCGCTTCGTCGGTGTAATAGTCAGCGAGGTACTTCGCGGGTTCAAACCATTTGCCACCGTTGTAGCTCACACCAAATCGCATGTTGGGCCACAGAAATTTATCTATGGGGTCAAAGTCCTGTTTGGAGTTCATAACGTCGGGCGAATTCTCCTGCAAATGCAGACCACTTTCCATGAAAAGCGTCTCATCAAAGCCCTGGTTATTGGGTCGCATGTCGGCGGTGCTTCCCAAGTGCCACTTGCCGATGTGCAGCGTGTGGTATCCGCGATCCTTGAGCGCTTCAGCCACACTCATTTCGGAAGACGGCATGCCCAAATCGTTAAAGTCCTTAGACTTCTCTGCGTTTTCTTTGTCTACTATCACAGGATGCAGTCGATCGGTGTCAGCATACAAGGTGCCCGCCACACGTGCCATGGCTCCCGGCGTTGGCGTGAACTCAACGCCAAAGCGCCAAGGGTATCGCCCTGTCATCAATGCAGCACGTGACACGGTGCACACGGGAGCACCGGCATAACCTTGGTCAAACCTCACACCATCGCGGGC
>DAOQRI010000213.1:0-5268 GCA_035355475.1 Rhodoferax sp.
TCCAGCTGCCGACCGGTGATCAGCACGAAGGGGTAGTCGGCGTCGGGGCGCTCGTTGGCGGGAATGATGTCAGCCGGCACCAGGTGGATGCGTCCATCCGGCGTGTCAACATGCTTTTTGAAGACGGTGTGCTCGCCGGGGTCGCTGGCGCTGTGGCAGGGGTAGGTGACGCTGGATTCGCGCTGCAGGCGCTCCCAGGTGATGCCGCCAATGGCGGCGTGCATGGCCTGGCGCATTTCCTCGTAGACCAGTTCAACACCGTGGTAGCCCTCTTCGTTATTACGCAATATGCTATCGTTTTCGTAGCTCCAGTTGAGGCCCAAGCCGCGCGCCATCTGCTGCACGATCCACAGGTCGGCACGTGCCTGACCGGGTGGGTCGATCGCCCGAAGTCCCAGTTGCACCATGCGGTCGGTGTTGCTCACCGTGCCGGTCTTCTCGGGCCACGCGCTGGCCGGCAACACCACATCTGCCAGCCAGGCGGTTTCGGTCATGAAGATGTCTTGGACCACCAGATGCGATAGCGACGCCAGTGCGTGGCGGGCGTGGTTCAGATTGGGGTCGCTCATGGCCGGGTTCTCGCCCATGATGTACATACCACGCACCTTGTGCGGGTCGCTATCGGGCGCCAGGATCTTGCCCATGATTTCGACAACGGTGTAGCCGGGCTGGTCATCCAGTTTGGCATCCCAAAATTTTTCAAACCAGTCGTGCGCAGCCGGGTTGGTGACACGCTGGTAGTTGGGGTACATCATGGGTATGAGACCGGCGTCGCTCGCGCCCTGCACATTGTTCTGGCCGCGTAGCGGGTGCAGGCCCGAGCCGGGCTTGCCGATCTGGCCGGCTACGGTGGCCAATGCGATCAGGCAGCGCGCGTTGTCGGTGCCGTGCACGTGTTGGCTCACGCCCATACCCCACAAAATCATCGCCCCCTTGGCGGTTGCATAGGCGCGTGCCACTTCGCGCAGCGTCTGCGCCGGTATGCCGCAGATGGGCGCCATGGCCTCTGGGCTATATCCTTTGACGTTTTCTTTGAGTGCTTCGTAATTGATAGCGCGCTGTGCAACGAATTCCAGGTCTGCAAGGTCTTCTTCGATGATGGTGTGGATCAGCGCGTTGAGCATCGCAACATCGGTGTCGGCCCTGAACTGCAGCGTGCGCCAGGCGTGCTTGCCCAGGTCGGTGATGCGCGGGTCGGCCAGCACAATTTTGGCGCCGCGCTGGGCCGCGTTCTTCATCCAACTGGCGGCAACCGGGTGGTTGCTGCTGGGGTTGGAGCCGATGACAAAGATCAGGTCCGAATGCTCCACGTCGTTGACCTGGTTGGTGACCGAGCCCGAGCCAACGCCTTCCAGCAAGGCCGCCACGCTGCTGGCATGGCACAGGCGGGTGCAGTGGTCCACATTGTTGGAGCCAAAGCCGGTGCGCACCAGCTTCTGGAACAGATAGGCTTCCACGTTGCTACCCTTTGCCGAGCCAAACCCGGCCAGTGATTTAGCACCATGGGTATCGCGCAAGGCTTTCAGCGGACCCGTGGCCAGTGTCAGCGCTTCGTCCCAGGTGGCCTCGCGGAACACATCCGACCAGTCGGCCGAGTTGCGGTTCAGGTGCTGCAGCGCGGCCGGGTCCTTGGGCACACCGGCTTTGCGTACCAATGGCACGGTCAGGCGCTGCGGGCTGTGCGCGTAGTCAAAACCAAAGCGACCCTTGACGCACAGGCGTCCATGGTTGGCAGGGCCGTCGCGCCCATCCACGCTGACGATGGTGTTGTCTTTGACGTTGTAGGTGATCAGACAACCCACGCCGCAGAACGGGCATACCGAGTCCACTTTTTTGTCCACCGCCTGTGAACCGATTTGGGTTTTGGGCATCAGCGCCCCAGTGGGACAAGCCTGCACGCATTCACCACAGGCCACGCAACTGCTGGTGCCCATGGCGTCGCCCAAGTCAAACACGATGGCGCTGTGCGTACCGCGGTGGGCGTAGCCCATAACGCCGTTGACCTGCTCCTCACGGCACGCACGCACGCAGCGGTTGCATTGGATACAGGCGTCGAGGTTGACCGCCATCGCAGGATGCGATAGGTCTGCCGCAGGCTGCGCACGGCGTAACGCCTGAAGTGCAGGACGCACGTAAACACCCATGCGCGCAGCCCAGCCGCTTAGTTCTCCGTGCTGGCCTACCCCAGGTCCGGCTGTATTGGGGGATGCGCCGGGTGACGATTTCGAGGCAGCGAAGCTGACGTATGAGGAACCCGGCGTATCCCCCAATGCAGCAGCGCCAGAAACAGCTTCACCGTCGTTCCACTTGTAACCAACATCCGGCATATCCGACAGCAGCATCTCCACCACCATGGACTGGCTTTTCAACGCCCGTGGGCTCTGGGCTTTCACCTGCATACCCGCCGTGACATTGCGACAGCAACTCGGCGCCAAACTGCGTTCACCTTCGATCTCCACCACACAGGCCCGGCAGTTGCCATCGGCCCGCAGACCATCGCTGAAACACAGATGCGGAATGTCGATTCCATGACGCTGCGCGGCCTTGAGAATGCTTTCGCCCTCCAGCGCGTTGGCCGGTTTTCCGTCCAGCGTGAATGCAATGCTGTTGCTCATGCCGCACCCCCAATCTCATGCGCAAAATACTTCTGCACCGAGCGCACCACATTTGGCGCCGCCTGGCCCAGCCCGCAGATGGACGCGTCCACCATCACCTGGCTCAAGTCCTCCAACGTTGCGTTGTCCCAGTTCGCGGCTTCCATCAAGATCGCAGCCTTGGCGGTACCGACCCGGCATGGTGTGCACTGTCCGCAACTTTCCGCCGCAAAGAAACGCATGGCGTTCAGCGCGGCGTCGCGGGCACGGTCCTGCTGGCTGAGCACAATGACGGCGGCCGAGCCGATGAAGCTGCCATAGGGCTGCAGCGTGTCAAAGTCCAGCGGAATCTGGTTCAGACTGGCAGGCAGAATGCCACCCGACGCGCCGCCGGGCAGGTAGGCATATAGCGTGTGGCCCTCCAGCATGCCGCCACAGTATTCGTCGATCAGCTCCTGCACCGTGATGCCGGCCGGCGCCAGTTTGACGCCGGGTTGTTGCACACGTCCACTGACGCTAAAGCTGCGCAAGCCCTTGCGCCCATTCCGGCCGAAACCGGTAAACCAATGCGGGCCTTTTTCCACAATGTCGCGCACCCAGTACAGGGTTTCAAAATTGTGTTCAAGTGTTGGACGGCCAAACAGGCCGACCTCGGCGATGTAGGGCGGACGCATGCGGGGCTCTCCGCGCTTGCCTTCAATGCTCTCGATCATTGCCGACTCTTCGCCGCAGATGTAGGCACCGGCGCCACGGCGCAGTTCGATCTGTGGCAGCGGGCAGGGCGGCTCGGCCTGCAGCTTGGCCAGCTCGGTCTGGAGCATCGCACGGCAGCCGTGGTATTCATCACGCAGGTAAATGATGCAGCGCTCGGTGCCAACCACCTGTGCGGCGATCAGCAAGCCTTCCAGAAAGCGGTGCGGATCGCGCTCCAGGTAGTGGCGGTCCTTGAAGGTGCCGGGCTCGCCTTCGTCGATATTCACCGCCATCATGCGCGGTGCGCTCTGCTCGCGCACGATGCGCCACTTGCGCCCGGCCGGGAATCCTGCTCCACCCAGGCCGCGCAGGCTCGAGTCTTCCAGCACGGCGATGATTTGCAGCGGGTCCTGCTCGCCTTGAACCAACGCCGCTGCAAGGTTATAGCCGCCATCAGCGCGGTACGCGGCGTAATCGGTGTAATCCGACAGCGGTTCTGGCCGATCCAGTTGGGTTGCTATTACTCTGATAGCTGGCTGTGTAGTATTGACGAGGGCTGGAGGCACATTTGGCACTTGATTGTTGGCCACTGAGAATATGGCCTGTTCCGTGGCATGCAGCACCGGGCTTTGGTGCACGCTGGCCACGGGCGCGTGTTCACAACGGCCCAGGCAGGGCGCAGAGACGATGCGCACGCCGGAGTCATCGCCCAGTAACGATGGCAGACGCGCCAATATTCCCTGGGCGCCGGCCATGTCGCAGGCCAGACCGTCGCACACACGAACGGTCAGCGCAGGTGCTGCAACGTCATCCTTCAGGATCTCGAAGTGGTGGTAAAAACTGGCCACTTCAAAGACCTCGGCCATGGGGATATTCATTTCCTGCGCCAGTGCCACCAGATGGCGTTCGAACAGTGCCCTGTAGTGGTCGTTGAGGGTGTGCAGGTGCTCAATCAGCAGATCGCGGCGATGCCCGTTTTCAGGTCGTGGGCCGATCAGGGCTTGTACCTGCGCCAGAGCGTCAGGCTCGGTCTGGCGGCCCTTGAGCTGGTGGCGGCTTTTGCGCAAAGACTGGCGCAGCTCGTCTGCGGTGCCCAGCGGCTGGGCGGCGGGTTGTAAAGCAGCATCGTTCATGCCCACAGCATACCCATTGCAAGCGGTCAAACGCAAAAACGCAGGCTTGCGCCAGGGGGCACCTCACTGCTCGGTGGCGCTTTCTCCCTGAACCACGCGCATCACACCAGTGTTGTGCGGCGACAGACCGAAGCTGCGAATGTTCTTTCGCAGGCTGGCCGTGTCGAGCTCGTTCCAGATCAGACCACAGTCGAGGCAGGCGTGGGAGTGCTCATTGCGGACGAAAACCGGCTTGCCCAGAATCGCTTTGAAGAAACCACGCAGCGGGTAAAACCGCGCGGACTCGCCCAGTGAACCGCGCACCACCTTCAGGCTGCTGCAACGCAAGCAGTACATGCCTCGAACGGTCTTATCCATGTTCAATCTCCTTGGATGCCTGCGGACAGTGTCGCGCAGCCTTAGTTGACCATCACCAGCTTGCCCATCACCCCGCGCGAACCCATGTGCGCGTAGGCAGCCTTGAGTTCTGCCATGGGCATGGTGCGGTCAATGACCGGTTTGATCTTGCCTTGGCCGTACCACTGGGCCAGTTCGCCCATCATGGCGGCGTTGGCCTTGGGCTCGCGCTTGGCGAAGTCGCCCCAGAACACGCCGACGATGGACGCGCCCTTGAGCAGGGCCAGGTTGAAGGGCAGGGCTGGGATCGGGCCAGAGGCAAAGCCCACCACCAGGTAGCGTCCACGCCAGGCGATGGAGCGGAAGGCCGGCTCGGCAAAGTCACCACCCACAGGGTCGTAGATCACGTTTGGGCCCTTACCGTCGGTCAGGGTCTTGATGGCGTCGCGCAGGTTGGTGGTGGTGTAGTTGATGGTCTCATCGGCGCCAATCGTCTTGCACAGCGCGCACTT
>DAOQRI010000214.1:0-5257 GCA_035355475.1 Rhodoferax sp.
CCTGGCGACCGATCCGCAGTTGATTGCACTGGATGAGCCAGCTGCTGGCATGAATGCCACAGAAAAAGTCATGCTGCGCGAACTGATCGACCGCATCCGCAAGGACAACCGGACGATTTTGCTCATTGAACACGACGTGAAACTGGTCATGGGCCTGTGTGACCGTGTGACGGTACTGGACTATGGCAAGCAGATTGCCGAAGGCACGCCTGCCGATGTGCAGCGCAATGAGAAAGTGATTGAAGCGTATCTGGGCACCAGCGGCCACTAGGCGGCTTCAGGAGAACAAGACAATGACAAAACAGACTTTGCTCAAGGTAACAGGATTGAAGGTTTCCTACGGGGGAATTCAGGCCGTCAAGGGCGTGGATTTTGAAGTGCACGAAGGTGAACTCGTCTCGCTGATTGGCTCCAATGGTGCGGGTAAAACGACCACCATGAAGGCCATCACCGGAACATTGCCGATCAACGCGGGTGATATTGAGTATTTGGGCAAGAGCATCCGGGGCCAGGGCCCCTGGGATCTGGTCAAACAGGGTTTGGCCATGGTTCCTGAAGGTCGCGGCGTTTTTACCCGTATGACCATCATCGAAAACCTGCAGATGGGCGCTCACATCCGCGATGACAAGAACGGGATTGCGGATGATATGGAAAAAATGTTCACCATCTTTCCGCGACTGCGCGAACGCAAGGACCAACTGGCGGGAACCATGTCTGGCGGCGAGCAACAGATGTTGGCCATGGGCCGCGCACTGATGAGCCGTCCCAAGGTCTTGCTATTGGATGAGCCATCCATGGGTCTGTCTCCCATCATGGTGGACAAGATTTTTGAAGTGGTACGTGACGTATACGCACAAGGGGTTACCGTTTTGCTGGTGGAGCAGAACGCCAGCCGCGCCCTGGCAATCGCCAACCGTGGCTATGTGATGGAGTCCGGCATTGTCACCATGTCGGGCGACGCGGCGCAAATGCTCACGGACCCGCGCGTGCGCGCCGCCTACTTGGGCGAATAGCCGCTCATCTGGCTTTGTCGGCTTCTGACGTAAAGGAGTCGGCAAAGAATTCCTCCGCGGGGAGATGTGCCTGTGAAGAGAATTCCGCTCTTGCGGACTCAATGACGATGGGCGCGCCGCAGGCGTAGACCTGGTGGCCACTGAGGTCAGAAAAATCTTGCAGAACCGCGTGGTGGACAAAACCGGTTCGCCCCGACCAGGCATCTTCTGCCATGGCATCAGACACAACCGGAACATAGCGAAGATGGGGCATACGCGCGATCTGCTCTTTCATCCAGTCATCCATGTACAAATCGTGTGGACGTCGGGCACCCCAATACAGGGTGATTGGACGCTCAATGCTTTTGTGCTGCATATGCTCGATCAGTGCCTTGATGGGAGCAAAGCCCGTTCCAGAGGCCAGGAAAATTATTGGTTTGCTGGAATCTTCCCGCAGGAAAAACGAGCCAAAAGGCCCCTCCATCCGCAAAATTTCCTTCTCCTTCATGTCACCAAACACGTGGTCGGTGAATTTGCCGCCGGGCATGTGCCGCAGGTGCAATTCAATACTTGGCCCCAAGTGGGGTGCATTGGCCATCGAATAGCTGCGCCGTGACCCGTCACGCAAAATGAATTCGATGTATTGGCCGGCGCGATACCCAAATGTGTCGTTCGCAGGCAGTTGCAACTGCATCACCATGACGTCGGGTGACCGTTTGACCATAGACGTGACGCGCGTTGGCATCTTTTTGATCGGCATGGCGCCGATCTCGGTTACCTGGCGGGATTCGAGCACCAGATCGGCTTGGGGAATAGCGCAGCAGGTCAGCACCAGGCCGCCAGCTTCTTCCTCAGCGGTAAGAGCCTTGCTTTGGTGTGCACCGTGGGTAACCGCTCCGGAAATGAGTTTGCACTTGCAAGACCCACAGGCTCCATCCTTGCATCCATAAGGCAGGCCGATTCCCTGGCGAATCCCGGCTGCAAGCACGGCTTCTCCGGCTGCGACCTGGAAGGTTCGTCCGCTGGGAAGCACCTGCACAGAAAAATGTGGGTTGACTGATTCGCTAGGCATCATCTTGTGGGTATCCTCGGAACTCTGTACTTCAAATAACCCACGATTTTGCCTTCAAACCAGTCACCCCTTGGATCCCTGCCCGCACGTTTTCGCCGGGAACGTGTATTGATCGTCGGTTGTGGCGATGTGGGCATGCGCGTAGCGGGGCAATTGGGTCAACGGGTGCGCTTGTTGGCGTTGACGTCCCATTCAGGGCGAGTCGAAGAGATTCGCTCGAGCGGGCTCACGCCTTTGGTGGGTAATCTGGACCGTCCGTCTACCGTGATGCGACTGGCCGGCATTGCCACCCGCGTAGTTCATCTTGCACCGCCGCCGTCCGAGGGTTGGGTCGATTCGCGTACCGCAGCATTGTTGCGGGCATTGCGTTTGCGTCAGAAACCGGCTTGCCTGGTGTACGGTTCGACCAGTGGTGTCTATGGCAACTGCGACGGCGATTGGGTTACCGAAACGCGACCTGTCCATGCCAATACCCCGAGGGCACATCGACGGGTCGATGCGGAGACGCGCGTGCGCTTTTGGGGGCGTTCAACGAAGACCCGCGTCAGCATCCTGAGAATTCCCGGCATATACGCGCAGAACAGGGAGGGCGGCACGCCGCGCGCTCGGCTGTTGAAGGCTACACCGGTGCTTCAACAGCAGGACGATGTCTTTACGAACCATATTCAGGCGGATGATCTGGCTCGCGCGTGTTGTCTGGCGCTTTGGCGCGGGGCAGCGCAGCGCATCTACAACGTTAACGATGACAGCACGCTGAAAATGGGTGACTATTTTGACTTGGCCGCTGACTTGTATGGGTTGCCGCGGCCCCCAAGAATTGCCCGCGCCGGAGCCACTGAGCAGTTGCCTTTGATGCTGCTGAGCTTCATGAGTGAATCGCGTCGCATGGACAACACCCGGTTGAAAAAAGAATTGCGATTGCGCCTGCAATACCCCACCGTGCTAAGCGGCTTGGCGTAATGGTCCGATCCGATTGGGTGCCGTGCTACTCCCGGTCAGGGTGTTCAATTCTCAATGCGTCGAATGTGGCCAAATTGTCCAGCAGCAGGTCGACCAAGGCGGGTTCGAACTGCGTGCCGCGGCCTTCGCGAATCGCTGCGACCACCATGTCCTGCGACCACGGCTCCTTGAAACTGCGGCGTGAGCCCAATGCATCGAATACATCGGCCAGAGCGGTAATTCGTGCGGAAACAGGAATGGCAGTGCCGGCAAGCCCGCTTGGGTAGCCCGTTCCATCCCAACGTTCATGGTGAGACAGCGCAATCTCTGCCCCCAATTTCATCAGCGGCCGGTTTGAACGCTGCAGTATTTCCAGCCCGAATTGAGCATGCTGCTGCATGGAGGCCCATTCGCCAGCATCCAGTTTGCCAGGCTTGCGCAAGATGTCATCGGAAATCGCAACCTTGCCTATGTCATGCAGGGGCGAGGCCGCCTTGATCAGCATGACCTCGGCTTCCGGCAGACCGTAGAGGCGGGCCAAAATCTCGCAGGTCAGCGCGACCCGTTCAACATGCGCGCCGGTGTTCTGGCTTCGGGCCTCTACCGCGTCAGCAAGGGTGTATACCAGCTCCCGCTGTGTGTCACGCAGTTCTTCCTGGAGATTGATATTGTCAAAGGTGATGGCCACACTCTGGGTGTAGACCTCCAGCAGTTGTCGGTCCAGCTTCTCCAGTTCGACAGCGTGTTTCAGGTAGAGCAGGTTGCAACCGCCGTTCTTGGCGCCGGTATAAAGAACATACGCATCCTCAAAGTGTTGGGCGGACTTTTGCTCCAGCACTTGCGCAAACCGCTGGGAGACGATCTCAGGCAATTCCGAGAAGCGGGTATCCGTGCTGTACTGCACAAAGTCACCGGTGGCGGCGATCGTCTTGGTGTGGTGTTCACCGTTTTCTGGATCAGGTAGAACGATGCAATACAGCGCGGATCGATCGAGATTCAGCAATGACGTCAGCTGGTCCAGAACGGCCGTGGCAAACACGGTCAGTGACTCCGCGCTTTGCACCATCGCAGTCGCACCCAGCACTCTGGTAAGGCCGTCGCGCTGGTATTCGATGATGCACAAGTCCCGGTATGCACGTAATTTGCTGTAGAGCAGGGTCCGCAGCTTTTGTATGGTGAGGTCGGTCTTTTCCTTGTAGTCATCAATGTCGTATTCACGGATGACACGGTCTTCTGGCGCTTGCCCCGGTTGTCCGGTGCGCATGACCAATCGTGTGCGGTGATTCTGCAGGGTGTTGCGCACGTAATGCACCAGATCCAGGCCAGCATGGTCAGTTTCCATGACCACATCGACGATTGCCAGCGCAATGTCATCCCGGTTGTGAAAGACTTCTCTTCCGGCCTGGCCGGAATGTGCACTGATGAGTTCAAGCTGGCTCCCCTGGAACTCAAATCCTTTGAGAGCCAAACGGGTTACTGCATGGACTTCGGCATCGTCGTCCACCAGCAAAATACTCCATGGTTTTTTGGCCGCCCTTTGCGGCTTGTCAGCCTCTGGCGCTTCTTCATCCGCAAAAATCAAGTCCATGGCTAAGTCCCGGAGTGTCAATACAGATCGTGTGTCGTAAAGATTTTACGCAGATACGACACCGTCGCTATGACGACAAAGGTATGTGTTGCGAACTGGGGTAGAAACGGATCAAAATCTTCCAAATGCACCAGCTGCACAGCAAGGTAATGGGGCTGGCCCACAAAACATCGCTGAGCCAGTGTGCGCCATCTGCCATGCGGGCAAACCCGATCACCAAACCGCCTACCACTCCCACGGCGCCCCACAATGCTTGGCGTCTGCGCTGAATGAGCATGAGTGAAGCCAAGAAAAAGCCGCAGGCCACATGCCCGCTGACGAATGAGCAATTGTTGTTGCATTGATCCGTCATCACCGCCGCACGGGTAAATTGCTGTGTGCCACCAAAAGGCTGTACCTGGTAGGGGCGTGCACGCTGCCAGTTGTCCTTGAATCCGCTATTGACCAGCAATCCCGGCCCCAGGGCTCCTGCCAGCACGACAAATGCCATGGGAAGTCTCCATTTTCTCCATGAAGATCGCACGCTCGAAAGCAGCCATCCCAGCAACGCCAAGAAAACTATGGTGCGAAAGGCTGCGGGAATGTACAAATTGATCAGTTCGACCCACCACCACCGTGCGGCGGCAATCGGAGCATCGGGTCCCATAAACAGGGCAGCTGCATTCA
>DAOQRI010000215.1:0-5238 GCA_035355475.1 Rhodoferax sp.
TACAGGCTGCCGTCTTTCTTGCCTTTGCCACGCGGGGTGCGGATGGCGTCGAATACAAATGCTTCTGTCATGGGAGGGCTCCAGGCGATGGGTGAAACAGGGGGAAATCGGAGAACAGCGTCGAAGTATATTGCTTTTAACCAAGCAAATGCTTTGTGAAAATAGGAATGCCCCGCAAGCCTCGCAAGCGGCAACCGTCTCATCGGCGTCGGTGTCAGGCTGCGTGCTTGTGAATAACGTCCTGCATCCCCGCAGCATCACCCACGACCACGTCTGCTACCCAGGTACCAAAGCCACCATGCTCGTTGACTGCCTTCACCCAAAGCGCCAGTGCCTCGCGTTTTGCCTGATCTTGCGTTGAATCCACGCCCTTGATTTCCAGCACCAGCGTCTTGCCAGATTCGTAGCGCACCAAAAAGTCGGGGATGTATTTGCGCTTGGAGCCATTCCAGAGATACAGAATATGAAACCCAAGATGGTCGTTTTTGACCCACGCGGCCACTGCTGCGTGTGCCTCGACCACGTTGGCTGCGTATTTCTCCCAGCCACTATCGACCACGATATGGCTTACCTGGCAGCGCTGCGTGGGCTCTGCAATCCGGGTGGTGTACCAGGTGCGCATATCGCGGGTGCTGCCAATGGGGCGTTCGCCGTCAAACACTGGCTCCAGCTTGTGCGTGTTTTGCTCGTGCACATGATTCACCAAGTGCTGCGTGATCAGATCAATGTGCAGTGAATACAAAATCCGCTTGCGCAATGGGTCTTGATGGAACAGCGACGGAATGTCGATCTTGTTGGAGGCCAAAAACTCCTCTACCAGCCGCACCAGTTGAAATAGCAGATATTCCTTTTGTCCCTTGAACTTTGTTTGCATCAGTTCAAATGCCCGTTGCGCCGCCTTGAATACCAGCCGTTGAAGACGAAATTCTTCAGGCAGCTTCTCCAGGTCAATCGTCACCACCTGGCTCCAGTCGGCCGCACCGCCCAGTGCAGGCGCAATGTCGGCGTGCAGCGCGACCGTGGCAGGGTCGATCTTCAGCACGCCCACCTTGGTCCACTCAACCACCAGTTGCGGGCGCACCACCTGGTCCACGCGCAAGATGTTGGGCCACTTAATCTCGAACACATTGCGGGTGTTAAGTGATTCAATCTGCGTGCTGGGCTTGGGCGGTGGCGGGCTGGTGCCCGCGTCACCCGGCTGCATAGCAATCGACAGCGGCACACCAAACACGTTGACAAACTCGGGCAGGTAGAGGCCGTTGTCATCTTTGTCATAGGCCACGCGGCGCAGGCCACGGCCAATCACCTGCTCACACAGTAACTGGCTGGTAAAGGCGCGCAAGCCCATGATGTGGGTCACGTTCTTGGCATCCCAGCCCTCAGACAGCATGGCCACCGACACCACGTTTTGCAGGTCTTGCCCGGCCTGGTCGCGTTTGCCTACGGTGTCCACCAGCTCGCGCAGCAACTCTTCTTTCTTCATGGTGCGAAGCAATTCTTTGCGGCTCTCTGGAATACGCGCTGCCTCCATGATCTCTTTCAATCGCAGCTCGTAGTCTTTGTCAGCGGTTGCGGTTTCACCCAGCTCGGCTTTTTCCAGCACTTTGGAATCCACACGAAAGGTTTTGGCGGGATCGTGTAACTCGGGCCATTGCGCATGGCCCTTGGCAAAGTAGTGTTCCACCCGCGCGGCGGTCTCGGTGCGGTTGCACACCGTCAACATCACGGGCGGCGACAAGTGGCCCAGTGCCGCCCACTCAGCGGCAGTAGCGCGCCAGTCCGCACCCAGCAAGGTGTAGGCCTGTTGCACCAATGCGGGCAGTGACTCGTGCGCTTCGGCCTTGCGGTTCAGGTCTTCGGCCACATCGCTCTCGCGGTACAGGTGGTACAGCTTGGGGCGAAGGGTCTGTGCGTTGGGCATCGCGTCATCACGCACCACCACGCGCGGGGTTTTGACCAACCCGGCTTCAATGGCGTCGTTCAGGCCAAAGTCGGACACCACCCAGCTAAACAAACCGGCTTCGGTGTTGGTGCGCCCGGTGGGGGCAAAGGGCGTGGCGGACAGGTCGTAGCAGCGGGTAATGCGCCGGGTCTTGTGCAGCCGGTCCAGCCCTTCCACCCAGCGGGTCGCTTCATCCAGGTCAATGCCCAGAGCTTCAGCTTCGGCCTTGCTGATTTTGACGTCGGCCGGCGTGCGGTAGGCGTGGTGGGCCTCGTCGTTGATCACCACCAGGTCTTTGTACGTGGCCAGCTTGCCCAGCACACGCTTGGTAAAGGCTTCGTCGCTTTCCTTGCCTTTTTTGACGACTGAGCGCTCCTGTTGCTTGAGTGGCATCAGCGTGTGCCAGTTCTCAATCAACACTTCGGCGCGGTTCAGCTTCTGGCGCATGGCCTCAGACGGGCACAGCTCAAAGCTGTCGTAATAGTTCTCAAGGTGGCCCGGCATCAGCACTTGCAGGCGTGATTTGACCGTCAAGCCCGGTGCCACCAGAAAAATGGCGCTGGAATACTTGCGCGGCGACTTCGGGTAGGTCAGCGCATTGAGTACCTGCCAGGTGATGATCATCGCCATCACCGTGGTCTTGCCACTGCCCGTGGCCATCTTGTTGCACAGCCGCTCAAACGCGCCGCCATCGCCTTGCACGTTGATGCCCTGGCGGTACTCAGGCTGAGCTTCGAGCATCCAGATCAGGGTTTCAATGGCCTCCAGTTGGCAGAAGTAGAACGGGTACTGGCGGTTCGATACCTCGTCCTTGTCCCACCAATGGGTCAGCAGTTCCAAGGTGACTGCGGTCACGCCTGGCCAACCGGCCTCACGCCACTGTCCCACACGCTGGCGAATGTCATCCACCAGCGGAATCGACACCTGACGGCGCGTGTTCTCGCGGGTGTCGATGATTTCGTAACCCGCAGGGCGCCGCTTGGGCTCCATGCGCAGCGTTCGGTCCGTGTTTTCGGCCCAATGCTGCTGCGGCTCAATGAAGGCCGAATTGATGATGAGAGAGGTGGGAGCGGACACTGTTCCTTATTCCAAAAAATGTTGCAGGCGGTCCACGGTACGCTGCAAGCTGGGGGCAGCGTGCATGGCGGCAGCCACATCCCATTTTTCGCGCACAAACTGACCCAAGCGTTCGTTATAAAGCGGCCCCTTGGACATGCTGGTGCCCTGCTCAGGTACCACCTCAGCCACCAAGCGCCGATTGCGACTTTGCCGCACCATATTGATCAGTGCTTGCTTCGGGTCGGCCAGCGCTTCAGGGGTTTGTGGCACTTTGCTATGGGGTATCCCTGCAAAACTGGCAAAGCCCGCCCGGTCGGCCAAAACCCAAGCCTCCACTTCACGTATTGCAACCCGAAACAGCATGGCGTTGGGCAGCGTGGCGACCCCCCATTGCTGGCGCAATGCAGGGGCACAGGGTGCCTTATCCAGATCGGCCAACACGACATGCGCCAGTGCGTGGCTGGCATTGCGGTATTTGGGTATGGATGTGCGAATGTTGTCCACGCCGCGCTCAACCATGGGGCGAATCACGGTGTAACCACGCTGCGTATGCGCCATAACCTTTTCCATGACGACCAGGCTCAGCACGTCTTCCACCACCAGGGCAATTTCCAGGCTGCGGGCCATCATCAAAATATCGACAGTTGGTCGATGTGCCCCATTGGCATCTTCTTCACCATGGCCTCGGCCACGTTGTAACCCGCTGCCACCAAGGCAATTTCTTGTGCCGTAGCCGTCACTGCACGCGTGCCATCGCCCGATGGTTCCAAGCGGACCACATCGCGCGGGTCCACGCTGGTGTGCTCCAGCAGTGCCTCACTGTGGGTAGTTACAAAGACCTGCCGCCGGTATTTTGCTTTGCGCTGCATTTGCCACAGCAGGGCGGGAATCTGGCGCACGATGGCCTCGTTTAACGAAAGCTCGGGCTCTTCCAACAGCAGCAAAGAGTCACCGTCCAACAAGCTCCACATAATGCCCAGCAGGCGCAGCGTGCCATCCGAGAACTGGTCCTCACGTTGCCAGTCCGCATCAGGGCGCCAGTGCTCATACAGCGCTTCCAAATGGGGCGTACCTTTGGATTCGTCGCGGGTGAACTTGAGCTGCCGCATATTGGGCACACAGGCCTGCAATGCCGACTCGATTTTTTTCAGACGTGCATCCCGGGTGCGTTCGGTTGTTTTTGCAATGCGCTCCAGGAATGATTGCCCGAAAGGGTCGCCCTCCAACAGTGCTGTTGCACCCAGTTCCGCGTGTTTGAGTAATTGCGGCACCAGATGCAAATAGGTCAGTGAGCTAAAGAATTGTGCAATCTCGCGAAACTCTTTATTCGCGTTGACTTGTTCGAGACTGGTTTCGGTCAAGCGCTCGGGGTCCGCCTGATCACCTTCGTTTTGTGGACGATCCAACAACACTGCACCTGTGCGCAAGTCCACCACTTTCTCACTGGCCACCACCACCCTCTGCTTGCCTTTGCCTTCGCTGCGAAAGGCCAGCGTGTAGCGCCAAATGGGCGGCGTGTCCACACGCTCAGCCAACTCCACTTCGATCAGCACCTCCGGGTCACGCCGGGCCAGCAGGCAGCGCAGCTTGGTCATGCCACCACGGGCTGCGACCGCGCGTTGCAGACCACCGCCCTTGGGCTGGGCCACATCCCGCAGAAACCGGAATACATCGAGCAAATTTGACTTGCCAGACGCATTGGGGCCAATCACGAACACCCGCTCCCGCAAGTCCACTTCCATCTTTCGGAAGTTGCGCCAGTTTTGCAGCTTGAGTTTGGAAATCAGCATATTGCGTTCCTAATATTTGCCCTATGTTGGCACAGTGGGGGCGGTCAATTTCATCACCTTCAGCGACTCAATGCCCCGGTCGTCCACAATTTTCACCGCTACCGTGGCGTTGGCTCCCGCCTCAAACGGCAGCGACACAGTGCCGACAAAGTGTTTGAGCAAGTCTTCGTCCAGCTCGGCGCGAATGTCCTTCTTCAATTTCATCCAGCCTTCGTCTTTGCCCGCCATGGGGAAGAAGAACTGGTGCGGGAACAGGCTGCGCCCGTCGTAATCGGTGTCCAGGCTCCAGGCGGCAATTTTGGCTTTGCCGCCAGACACCAGTTCGCCCTTGGCCGTGTCAAAGTAATCAAAACCATTCACCTCCACCTGCCACATTCCATCGGGAAGCGCGGTCAAATGCACATCGGGCTGGCCCATCAGCCAGAAGCTCTGGTTCGTGGTGGATTT
>DAOQRI010000216.1:0-5235 GCA_035355475.1 Rhodoferax sp.
CGTCACACAGCAGGCGCATCAGCTCGGCCACGCTCATGGCGGGGTGGGTGTCGTTGAGGTGGATGGACACTTTCTCGGGCAGGTTGAGCAGGTTCGTGTTTTCACGCAAATGCCGTTTGAGCAGGTCCTGCATGGCTGCGCTCACCAGAAAGTACTCCTGCTTCAGGCGCAGTTCACGCCCCGCCTCGGTGCTGTCGTTGGGGTACAGCACCCAGGAGATGCTTTCGCACTGGTTCTTGTAGGCCGCTGCAGCCGCAATGTCACCCGCGTTAAAGGCCTGCAAGTCCAACGCCTGCGGTGCAAGCGCCTTCCACAGACGCAGGGTACTGACGCGCTCGGTGCCATGGCCGGGCACCACCATGTCGTGGGCACGGGCCAGCACCGTTTGGGCGTTGGTCCAGACCGGTTTTCCGTCCACCTGCTCTACGGTGCCACCCAGGCGCACGGTGTAGGTGGCATCCACCCGGGGAAACTCCCAGGGCGTGCCGCCCACCAGCCAGGCGTCCGGCCCTTCAGTCTGGGTGCCCTGCTCCAGCCGCTGGGCAAACATGCCAAATTCGTAGCGCAAACCGTAGCCATAGGACGGCAGGCCCAATGTCGCCATGGAGTCCAGGAAGCAGGCCGCCAGCCGCCCCAGCCCCCCATTGCCCAGTGCCGCATCGGGTTCATGCGCCATGGCGTCCTCCAGCGTGTGTGCATGGGCCTGCAGCGCCTGGGCTGCCGGGCCTTTCAACTCCAGTGCATCCAGAGCATTGGACAGGGAGCGCCCCATCAGGAATTCCATGGACAGGTAGTACACCCGCTTGGGTTTGGCTGCCGTGTCGTGCGCATGGGTGGCAGACCAACGGCGCGCCAACTGTTCACGCGCAACGTGCGATAAGGCCTGCATCTGATCGTGCAGTCCCGATGATGGGTTCTCCAGTGCAATGGACTGGCCTGCCCCTTCGGTAACCACCCGTAGATCAGCACGATGAACATGTGACACAGGCTGGGCTTGGTTGCTGTACATGGATGTCTCCTGGTGATTGTTGTAACCCGAAATGTATCAAAAATGTAGTTGAACTACTATGACAATGGGATTAGAATTGCCGGCGAATTTGACACAGTTTGTTCTTATTGTGGCACTTTTATTGATATTTTCCCATGAAGCGCAAGCCGGTCCTTTTGAATAAGTAGTTTAAGTACATGAAACTATCATCCATCGGTCGCCGCTCATTTGTCAACCGGCTGGCGTTGGCAAGCGGTTGGCTGGCCCTGCCTTTTGCACGGTCCGTCCATGCCAAGGCAACCGCAGAACCGCTGGTGATCTGGTTTACGGTGGAAGGGGCCAAGGGTATGCGCCGCGCGGCCGAGGCTTTTACCGCAGACACCGGTGTGCCAGTGATCGTGGAAACTCCAGACGAGGGTCCATCCAAATTCCAGCAGGCGGCATCGGCTGGCAAGGGGCCAGACATTTACGCCTACTCGCACGACCGCATCGGTGAATGGGTGGCCGGTGGACTGTTGCACGCGGTCAACCCGTCACGCGGTCTGCGCGCGGATGTGGACCCACTGGCCTGGGATGGATTCACCTGGCGCGGCCGAACCTAGGGCTACCCCTACGCCATTGAAGCCATCACACTGGTCTACAACAAGGCATTGGTGGCACGCCCGCCCACGACCTTTGAGGAAGTGTTTGCGCTGGACGCCCACCTGTCCCGGCAGGGAAAGCGCGCCATGCTGTGGGACTACACCAACAACTACTTCAGCTGGCCCCTGCTCGCAGCCCACGGCGGATTTGCATTCAAACGCAGGCCCGACGGCAGCTACGACCCGCATGACACCGGCGTTGACCATCCGGGTGCGCTGGTGGGTGCCGAACTGCTGGCGCGCATGGTGCGCGAAGGCCTGATGCCCAGCGGCAGCGGCTACGCGGAAATGGAGGCTTCCATGGCACAAGGTCAGGTTGCCATGATGATCAACGGGCCGTGGTCCTGGATCAACCTCCAGCGCGCCGGTGTGGACTTTGGCATTGCACGCATTCCCGCCATCGCCGGCAAGGCCGCTGCGCCCTATGTGGGAGTGAAAGGCGTGATGATCAACCGGGCAACCCGGCAGCGCGAACTGGCTGTGGAGTTCATCGAGAACTACCTGCTGAGCCACCAGGGGCTGCGCATGGTGGATCAGGCAGAGCCCATCGGTGCGCCCGCCAGCAAGTCCTTCTATGCCGCGCTGTCATCGGACGCCAAGGTCGGAGACAAGGTGAAAGGCATCATGGCGTCGGCCCAGGACGGTGTGCCCACGCCCTGCATTCCCGAAATGGGGCGCTTCTGGGCCGCCATGAAATCGTCGTTGACCAATATGACCGAGGGGCGCCAGACACCGGCACAGGCCCTGGCAGCCGCCGCCCGGCGGATTCGGGAGGGCGCATGACCCGCACCCGTGCTTGGCCCTATCTGCTGCCCGGCATTCTTTCGGCGCTGGTGTTTGTCATCTTTCCCATGCTCTACACCATGGGCATGGGTTTCACGAATTACAGCGCCCGCAATCTGCTGGACTATGAGCGCGCCCGGGCGCTGTTGCTGGAGGAAAAATTGACCGTGGAGGGGTCGAAGCGGGCCTTCAGCCTGCACCCGGAGGGCGAACAACTGCGGCTGCAACTGCAAGGCGATGGCTCCAGTGCCGCACTGGTGTCGCCTTTGCTGTCGCTCGACAATCCTGCGTCTGCCTCATCACAGCCCGTGCAACTGACGACCCACACCGGTCCACTCGCCCCCGCACTGCCCGTGCGCGACGTGGTGCCGCACCTGCCTGCGCTGCGCGCACTCGAATTGACCGACGACGCGGGCCACCACCTCACCCTTGCGAACCTTCGCAGTTTTGCACAGACCCGACCGCTGTACCAAAGCCAGGCCGATGGCAGCCTGCGCGACAACCTATCCGGGGAGGTCTACCGGTCCGACCCGGTGGAAGGTTTCTTCACCAGCCCAACGGGTGAGACATTGCAACCGGGCTACCAGGTCAACGTCGGCCTGCGGCACTTTGCACGCATCTTTACCGACGAACGGTTTCGTGCACCTTTTTTCAGTGTGTTTGGCTGGACGGTGATTTTCTCGGCCTGCACGGTGCTGTTCACCACCGCACTGGGATTGCTGCTGGCTGTCTTGATGAACTGGGAAGGGCTTGAAGGGCGCTCGGCCTACCGGCTGGTGCTGTTTCTGCCATACGCAGTGCCCGGGTTCATCTCGATCCTGGTTTTCAAGGGGCTTTTCAACCAGAACCTGGGCGAGGTCAACCTGATTTTGAATGGCCTGTTTGGCATCAAGCCGGCATGGTTCTCGGACCCGCTGCTGGCCAAGATCATGCTGCTCATCGTCAACACCTGGCTGGGCTTTCCGTACATGATGGTGGTGTGCACCGGGTTGATCAAGGCCATCCCCGCTGATCTGTATGAAGCGTCTGCCGTGGCTGGCGCTGGCCCGCTGGTCAACTTCTGGCGCATCACCATGCCGCTGATCGTCAAGCCGCTCACACCTTTGCTGATCAGCGCATTTGCGTTCAACTTCAACAACTATGTGCTCATCAGCCTGCTGACAGGTGGCCGGCCGGACCAACTCGACAGCAGCTTGCCAGCGGGCACCACGGACATTCTGGTGTCTTACACCTGGCGGATTGCGTTTCAGGATTCCGGCCAGCAGTTTGGCCTGGCATCCGCCATTTCAACAGTCATCTTCCTGATGGTGGCTGCCATCACGCTGGTGCAGATGCACCTGACCAAGGTAAACGACGGCGCCAAACGCTGACGCGGTACAGAAAGGTTCGTCCCATGGCCATTGTCCAACCCCGATTACAGCGCTGGCGCAAGCTGGCAGCGCACGTGTTTTTGCTGTCGCTGTGTGCGGCGGTGGTGTTTCCATTTCTGGTGGTGCTGTCGGTCTCACTGCGCAAGGGCAACTTTGCCAGTGGCAGCCTGATTCCCACGTCCATCAGCCTGGAACATTGGCGTTATGTATTGGGCTTTCCGTACCCAGGGCCGGACGGCACCCTGCTGCAGCCGGACTTGCCGGTCATGCGCTGGCTGTGGAACTCCATCAAGGTCGCAACGGTTTCCGGCCTGGTCACCCTGCTGATGTCCACCACCGCCGCGTACGCCCTGGCACGGCTGCAGTTTGCCGGACGGCGCACCCTGCTTACCGCATTGATGTTGATGCAGATGTTTCCAGCAGTGCTGGCTCTGGTGGCCATTTACGCCATTTTTGACCGGCTGGGCGCGGCCTTTCCGGCCATCGGTCTCAACACCCACGCGTCCCTGATACTTGCCTACTCGGGCGGCATCGCCATGCATGTGTGGACACTCAAGGGCTACTATGACACCCTGCCGGGTGAGGTCGAAGAAGCCGCCCGCGTGGATGGTGCAACCACCTGGCAAACCTTCTGGCGGGTTCTGCTGCCCATGGCGCTGCCCATGCTGGCAGTGGTGTTTCTGCTGGCCTTCATTGGCGCCATCATCGAGTACCCGGTGGCCTCGGTCTTGCTCACGCAGCAGGACCAATTGACACTGGCCGTTGGCGCAAAGCTGTTCGTGCACGAACACAACTTCCATTGGGGCGACTTTGCAGCGGCCGCCATTTTGTCGGGCTTGCCTATCACGGCAGTGTTTCTGCTGGCGCAACGCTGGCTGATTTCTGGGCTGGCAGCCGGTGCCGTCAAGGGATAGCCATGCACCGTTCACACCAAACCACTTTCCACGGTTTTTCAGCACTGATTTGTGCGCTCGCATTGACCACTTTTTCTGCACCCACCATGAGCCAAACACCGTCGTCCCCAGCCTTTTCAGCCTACCCTGACATGGCCCACGTGGCATGGTCGCACAACGCCAACATTTACGAAGTCAATGTGCGCCAATACACGCCGGAGGGAACACTCAAGGCCTTCGCCGCACACCTGCCACGGCTGAAAAAGATGGGAGTGGACATTCTGTGGCTGATGCCCATTCAGCCCATCGGCAAGCAGGAGCGCAAGGGAACCCTGGGCAGCTATTATTCCATCAGCGACTACACAGCAGTCAATCCCGAATTTGGCAACCTGGACGACATGAAGGCCCTGGTCCGGCAAGCCCACGGCCTGGGCATGAAAGTGATTTTGGACTGGGTTGCCAACCACACGGCGTGGGACCACCCATGGGCCAAGAGTCACAAGGACTGGTACAAACTCAACGCAAAAGGTGAATTGTTCCCCGTGAACTTTACCAATGGC
>DAOQRI010000217.1:0-5215 GCA_035355475.1 Rhodoferax sp.
ACCGGAAAAAGGCTCACCGCACAGACCAGTGGGTGAGCGTCGTTGGTGTGGGAACTGATCGCTAGGGTCAGCTTTCCGAGCCTCGTTCACTGCGCGTGAACTGCAACGCTCCTCGGAAAGCGATAATTCTAGCCTTTTCCAGAATTCTTTACCCGGCAACGCCAACTTTGGATCATCCATGGTTCCTGCCGGGGCATTGCGCACCATTCATGTCATTCCTCGCTGAAACCCGCCGCCGCCGCACCTTTGCCATCATTTCCCACCCCGATGCGGGTAAAACCACGCTGACCGAAAAACTGTTGCTGTTCTCGGGTGCCATCCAGATTGCCGGTTCCGTCAAGGCGCGCAAAGCCAGCCGCCATGCCACCTCGGACTGGATGGAGATTGAAAAGCAACGGGGTATTTCCGTGGCGTCCTCCGTGATGCAGATGGCCTACCGCGACCACGTGGTCAACCTGTTGGACACCCCCGGCCACAAGGACTTTTCCGAGGACACCTATCGCGTGTTGACGGCTGTGGACTCGGCATTGATGGTGATTGATGCGGCCAACGGTGTGGAAGCCCAAACCCGCCGCCTGATTGAAGTCTGCCGCCAGCGCGACACGCCCATCATCACCTTCGTCAACAAGATGGACCGCGAGGTGCGCGACCCACTGGACATTCTGGATGAGGTAGAGCGCGAGCTGGGCATGCCCTGCGTGCCCATGACCTGGCCGGTGGGCCAGGGCAAGTCGTTTGGCGGCATCATCAACCTGCGCACCCGTGCCATGAGCGTGTTTGAGAGCGGCTCCGAGCGGCGCCCGCAAGACTTCGAGACGATCCCCATCACCGACACCGCAGAATTGACCAAGCGCTTTGGTTTTGAAATTGACAATGCGTTCGAAAGCATGGAGTTGGCCACTGGCGCTTCGCCCACTTTTGACAAAGAGGCATTTCTCGCCGGCAAGCAGACGCCCGTATTTTTTGGCTCCGGCGTCAACAACTTCGGTGTGATGGAAGTGTTGGACGCATTGATTGACCTTGCGCCCTCGCCGGGTGCGCGCACCATTTCCTTCATCGTCAATAAGCAACCCGTGGTCAAGCAGGTACAGCCCGAGGACGAAGCATTCAGCGGCGTCGTCTTCAAGGTGCAAGCCAACATGGATGCCAACCACCGCGACCGCATTGCCTTTGTGCGCATGGCATCTGGCAAATACACACCCGGCATGAAGCTCAAGGTCATGCGCACAGCCAAAGAGTTGCGACCCACCTCGGTGGTGACCTTCATGAGCCAGCGCCGCGAGGCGGTAGAAGAAGCCTATGCGGGTGACATCGTCGGCTTTACCACCCACGGCGGCGTGCAATTGGGCGACACCATTACCGATGGCAGCGTCAACCTGCTCTACACCGGCCTGCCCTTCTTCGCGCCCGAAATGTTCATGACCGTGGTGCTGCGCAACCCGCTGCGCACCAAGCAGCTGCAGCAGGGCCTGGCACAGCTGGGCGAAGAAGGTGCCATCCAGGTGTTCCGCCCCGAAGTGGGCGGGAATATGCTACTGGGCGCCGTGGGTCAATTGCAGTTTGAAGTGGTGCAACACCGCCTGAAGGGCGAGTACGACGCCGACATTCGCCTGGAGGGTTGCCAGTACACCGGCGCGCGCTGGATCACCGCCGACACGCCGCAGGAGCTGAAAGCCTTTTGCGACGCTTACCCCATGCGCATGGCACGCGATGCGGCTGACACGCTGGCCTACCTGTGCACCAGCCCGTACGACGTGCGCCTGGCGCAGGAACGGTTCCCCAAGATCCACTTCCATCCGCTGCGCGAACACGCCGGGTTGGCCCTGCAGACCGCAGGCTAGTCTGCACAGCAACGGATTCTCTCGATGCTGCCCTTAGCTGATTGGCCCGCCTCGGAGTGCCGTAGCATCGTCGGCGTTTTCACCGACATCGATGACACGCTGACCACCGGTGGGGCCATCACGCCCGATGCCCTGCAGGCACTGGCTGATCTGAAGGCGGCAGGTCTGGTGGTCATCCCCATCACCGGCCGACCCATCGGCTGGTGTGAGCCCTTCATGTCCGGCGCCACCCCGTGGCCCGCCGACGCCATGGTGGCAGAAAACGGCGCCGTGGCATTTGTTCGGGAGGACAGCCACAAAACTACATGCCAAATTGGCCTGCAGCCCTCGTCGAATCTACATAGCCCGCTATCAAAGTTATATCAACAGGACGAAGCTACGCGCTCCAGCAATCAGGCCCGCATGCGCAAAATTGCGGCACGGGTGATGTTTGAAGTGCCCGGCGTCTTCCTCACCCGCGACAGCGTGGCCCGCGAAACCGACCTGGCTTTTGACTACAACGAGTTCGCCCACTTGCCGCCCGAAACGGTGCAACGTGTGCTGGCGATTCTGCAACGCGAAGGCATGCACACGACGGTGAGCAGCATCCACATCCACGGCTGCTTTGGTGACTTCAATAAATGGATGGGTGCCCGCTGGATCGTACGTGAACTGCTAGAGCGCGACCTGGCACAGGAGCTGGACCGCTGGGTGTTTGTGGGCGACTCCGGCAACGACCAGGCCATGTTTGAGCACTTCACCCACAGCGTGGGCGTGGCCAACATCCGCAAGTTTGCCGATCAGCTCACCTATCTGCCCAGCTATATCAGCCCCAGTGCACACGGCGCTGGATTTGCCGAAGTAGCGCGCGCGGTTCTGCAAGGCCGGGCGCCGGGCGGCTGATCAGTGGTACAGCGGGTCCGCCGCGCGGACAAAGAATGACTCTGGCAACTGCTCGGTGCTGACAGCGCGCTGCACCGCCGGACGCTGGCGCATACGGGCCAGGTAAGCGCCAATGGCTGGACGCTGGCTTGCGGGGTGTGCCAGATTGCGCGTCCAGCAGCACAGCACAAAGGCCATGCAGTCCGCGGCACTGTAATGCGCTCCCAGCAGCCACGGACCACCACTGACCTGCAACTGGGCTTCGACCTGGTCCAGCAGCGGCGCGAGCCGTGCCTCAGCACGCGCCCGAAAATCGGCAACGCCACTGCTTTCAACATACCGCTCGGCATAGAAATACTGCACCAGCTGGGTTTGCAAGGTGTTGGACAACCACACCAGCCACTTGTACGCATGGGCGCGCTCGTGGGTACCGACGGGTGGCAGCAATTGCGATTGCGGATGGGTGTCAGAGAGATGCATGAGGATGGCAGGCGTCTCGTACAAAACCAGGCTACCGTCTTGCAGCACAGGGATGAGCCCATTGGGATTGAGCCGCAGATATTCTGGAGACTTTTGTGCATTGCACGAACGGTCTACCAGCAATAGCTCGAACGGCACACCCAGTTCCTCCAACAAAATGTGGGGCATCAGACTGGCGTCGCTGGGGTGGTAATGCAGTTGGATCATGGCCAACATTATGCAAACCCTTCCAGCACGTTGACCGCGTTCACGCCGACCTCGGCCACGGCGTAACCACCTTCGAACACCCAGGCTGTGGGCAAACCCGCCGCCGCAATGCGCTCGCCCACACGCAAGTAGTCCGCACTTTGCAGAGCGAAGCCGGAAATGGGGTCGCCCACAAACGTGTCCATGCCCAGCGACACCACCAGTGCATCGGCACCAAATTGGGTGATGGCCGCCAGCGCGGTGTCCAGCGCCTGTGCCCACACGTCAAACCCGGTGCCGCGTGGTAGCGGCAGGTTGAGGTTGGCGCCCAGCCCCGCACCTGCACCGCGTTCGTCGGCGTGGCCCAGGTAGAACGGGTATTCGGTGCGCGGGTCGCCGTGGATGCTGGCAAAGAACACGTCGGCACGGTCGTAGAAAATGGCCTGTGTGCCATTGCCGTGGTGGTAGTCGATGTCCAGCACGGCCACTTTGGCCATGCCGGCATCACGCAAATACTGGGCGGCTAGCGCCGCATTGTTCAGAAAGCAGTAGCCGCCAAAAAAGTCGGCACCCGCGTGGTGACCGGGCGGGCGGCTCAGGGCAAAGGCGGTTCGGTCGCCCAACACCAGCCGCTGCGCGGCACTGAGCGCACAGTCGGCACCGGCGCGCGCCGCCACCCAGGTGCCCGCGGTGAATGGAGTGCCTGCGTCGTACGAATACAAACCCATCCTGGCGGCAAAGTTGTCGGGCTCGACGTCGGTACGGAAAGTGCGCGTTGGCCAGACAGAGGGCAATATGTCTTTGGTGGCATTGGCAGCATCCAGCGCCACCCACTGGTCCCAGGCGGTGGCCAGAAAACGCAGGTAGCGCAGGCTGTGGATGCGCTCCAGAGCGGCATCGTCAAACGCATCTGGCGGCTGCACGGTGCCAAGGCTTCGGCGCTGCAACTCAGCCAGCACATGGTCCACCCGAGCAGGAACTTCAAAGCACGGCACCAGCGCGCCACGGAACATTTCGAACTTGCCTTGGTGCTGGGCGTGCAGGGGGTTGTAGAAGGTGATCATGGTTTTGGAAGTGTCACACACACCGCCAGCCCGGGCTGGGCATTGCGCACAGTAAAGCTGCCGCCGTGCGCCAGCGCTACCAGCTTGCACAGGTACAGGCCTAGCCCCACGCCGCCGCCATCGCGGGTGCGTGCTGTGTCAGGCCGGTAGAAAGGCTGGGCCAGGTGGGGGAGCTGGTCATCGGACACGCCAGCGCCAAAGTCGCGCACGGTGATCTGAATGGCACCGTCTGCCGATTGGGCCAACGAGACTTGGGGCGACTGGGCCGCATCCACGCTATGGCGCAGGGCGTTGTCCAGCAGGTTGCGCAGTAGCAGGCGCATGCGGGTGCGGTCCAACTGCAATACGGGCATATGGGGCTGCAGGGCTTGCACGATGGTGGACTCGCGGCTCGTTGGACCATCCAGCGCAGCAACCACCTCGGCCACCAGAGCCGCCAGATCGGTGGCTTCGCGGAGCAGCGCAGCGTGCGGGCTGGCCAGGCGTTCACTTTCCAGCAGGTCTGTCACCAGATCGCGCATCTGTCCCAGGTCGCGCAGCAGCGCTTCGCGGCTTTGCTGCACCTCGGGCGTTTCGGGCAGCAGTTCGGTGTTGAGCCGGGCACGGGTGAGCGGGCTGCGCAGCTCGTGGCTGATGGCCAGCAGCAGGGTGCGCTTGGCTTCCAGCATCTGGTGGATGTCAGCGCCCATGGTGTTGATGGTGGTGGCCAGCTCGCCCAGCTCATCCGGGTGCTTTGCATGGCGCACAGGAATGGCCTGGGCAAAGTCACCCGCGCCAAAGCGC
>DAOQRI010000218.1:0-5207 GCA_035355475.1 Rhodoferax sp.
GCGTGGGCCGGAAATCTATTGGCATTATTGGCCTCTAGCCCTCGTGGAATATGCGAATCGCGCTCCTGACTTCGTAGCAATTTACCCTTGTTGAAGCGCCCCTGCGGATCGACCCGCAGCTTGTAATCTGCAAAGGGCTGCAGTTCCTCATCGGTCAGAAACTCCAGCTTGGTGATGCCGATACCGTGCTCGCCGGAAATGACGCCGTCCAGCGACCTGGCCAGCACCATGATGCGTTTGACCGCGCCGTGCGCCGCCTGCAGCATGTCGTAGTCGTCGCTATTCACAGGAATATTGGTATGCACATTGCCGTCGCCCGCGTGCATATGCAAGGCCACCCAGACCCGACCTTTGAGCACCCGCTGGTGAATGGCTGTGCACTCCGCCAGAATGGCTTCAAACGCGCCGCCGGTAAAGATACCCTGCAACTCGGCGCGCAACTGGGTCTTCCAACTGGCCCGCAGCGAATGATCCTGCAACTGGGCAAAGTGCGTTTCGATGCCATCGAGCCAGCCTTGCCATTGCTGGCGAACTTGAGCTACCAAGGCCAGCGCCTGGCTTACCCGGTCTTCCAGCAACTCGGCGGCCGGAATGTCGTTGGCATCACCACCCTTGGTCAAGGGCAGATTGCCTGTCTCCAAAAACTCATTCAAGGCGTCGCACAAGGCGAGCTTGTTGGCAAGGCTCAACTCGATGTTGATGCGCTCAATACCATCCGTGTATTCCGCCATGCGCGGCAGCGGAATGACCACGTCTTCATTGATTTTGAAGGCATTGGTGTGGCGCGAGATGGCGGCCGTTTTCTTGCGGTCCAGCCAGAACTTCTTGCGCGCCTCAGGGCTGATGGCAATGAAACCTTCGCCGCTACGTGAGTTGGCAATGCGCACCACCTCCGATGTGGCACGTGCCACCGCGTCCGCGTCATCGCCGGCAATGTCTCCAAACAGCGCCATTTTCGGCAGTACGCCGCGCTTGGATTTGGTGGTGTAGCCCACCGCCTTGAGGTAACGGTCATCCAGGTGCTCAAGCCCCGCCAGCATCACGCCGGTGCGCTTTTGCTCAGCGAACATGAAGTCCTTGATTTCCACAATGCTGGGCACTGCATCCTTGGCATTGCCAAAAAACTCCAGACACACCGTGCGGGTGTTCTTCGGGCTACGGTGCACCACCCAGCGGGCACTGGTGATCAGGCCGTCGCAGCCCTCTTTCTGGATGCCTGGCAGCCCGCTCAGGAATTTATCCGTTACGTCCTTGCCCAGCCCCTCCTTGCGGAATGTCTTTCCCGGGATAACCAGTTGCTCCGTACGCAACTTGGTCTTGCCGTCGGCCTTGAAATACTGCAACTCAAACGTGGCCGTCTCCACATCATGAATTTTGCCCATGTTGTGCTGAATGCGGGTCACCTCCAGCCATTCGGCCTCTGGGGTCACCATGCGCCAGGAGGCCAGGTTGTCCAGCGCCGTGCCCCACAGCACGGCCTTCTTGCCACCTGCGTTCATGGCAATGTTGCCGCCGACACAGGATGCCTCTGCAGACGTCGGATCCACTGCAAAGACGAATCCCGCGCGCTCGGCGGCATCCGCTACCCGTTGTGTCACCACCCCGGCTTCAGTCCAGACGGTTGCCACCGGGTGGTCCATGCCTGGCAGGGTGCGCATCTCCACCTCGGTCATGGCTTCGAGCTTCTCGGTGTTGATGACAGCAGACTTCCAGGTCAGTGGAATCGCGCCACCCGTGTAACCGGTACCACCTCCTCGGGGAATGATGGTCAACTCCAGATCGATGCAACCCTTCACCAACCTGGCCATTTCCTCTTCCGAGTCGGGTGTCAGCACCACAAATGGGTACTCGACACGCCAATCGGTTGCGTCAGTCACATGGGATACGCGGGACAGGCCATCAAACTTGATGTTGTCGCGGGCTGTCAGCTTCACCAGCGCACGCTGGGTCTTAACGCGCAAGGCGCCCACTTCCACCCAGGTCGCGTCGAAGGCATCAACGGCAAGCCGGGCATCCACCAGCAATTCACCCACCATGGCGTCGCGCTCAGGGTCAGACTGGGGCGTGCGGCGCTTTTCGACCTCGTGCAGGCGGTGGTGCAAGGCATCGACCAGCAAGCTGCGCCGCTTGGGGTTGTCCAGCAGGTCGTCCTGCAGGTAGGGGTTGCGCTGTACCACCCAGATATCACCCAGCACTTCGTAGAGCATGCGGGCGGAGCGCCCGGTGCGCCGCTCGCCACGCAGCTGGTTCAACAGGCCCCAGGCGCGTTCACCCAGCAAGCGGATGACAATCTCGCGATCAGAAAACGAGGTGTAGTTGTACGGAATTTCACGGATGCGTTCATGCACGTGGGGGTGCGCCCCGGGAGCAAGCAGGTGATTGAGCGAGGTGGGAGCGTTCATCAGGAGTACAGTGGCGGTCTTGGCAGCGTTTTGGCGCCGCTTGGGCAATGGAAGATGTTACCGCAGTGCAGCAATCACCTACTGATCAGAGTGACAACCCCCTGGGCAGGGGCTTGCTGCCTGTCTCTAATGGAAACCCCCGAGCGGATCAGCCCGCTGAATCACGTTTAATTGCTGTGACACATTGCGTGGCTACTATCGGAAAGTTTTTTTCTTAGGAGAACCCATGAAGCTGAAAATCGCCACTTTGGCACTTACCGCAGCGCTGTCTGTCAGCGCACAGGCACAAACCGAAATCCAGTGGTGGCACTCCATGACTGCCGTCAATGGCGAGTGGGTCAACGACCTGGCCCGGGATTTCAATGCCAGCCAGAAAGACTACAAAATTGTGCCGACTTACAAAGGCAGCTACGACGAATCGATGACCGCAGCTGTGGCCGCGTTTCGGGCGGGCAATGCCCCCCATATCCTGCAGGTGTTTGAAGTCGGCACCGCCACCATGATGGCCAGCAAGAGCGCCATTGTGCCGGTCGGTCAGGTCATGAAGGATGCCGGTCAGCCGTTTGACCCCAGCGGCTACGTGCCCGCCGTTGCCGGCTACTACACAGCGCCCAACGGACAGATGCTGAGTTTTCCGTTCAACAGTTCCACCACCGTGTTCTATTACAACAAGGACGCCTTCAAGGCGGCAGGCCTGGACGCAGAGAAAGCCCCCGCCACCTGGCCCGAGGTGGCGCTTGCTGCCGCCAAGTTGAAAGCCAATGGACACAAGTGCCCGATTTCGATCTCCTGGCAGGGTTGGACCCAATTGGAGAGCTTCTCGGCCTGGCACAACGTGGAATTTGCGACCAAACAAAACGGCTTGGCTGGCATGGATGCGCGCATGAAGATCAATTCACCACTGCATGTGCGCCACATTGAAAACCTGTCCAACATGGCAAAACAGGGCCTGTTTGTCTACAAGGGCCGTGGCAATGTACCGGAGGCCAGCTTTGTTTCGGGCGAGTGCGCGATGATGACGACCTCCAGCGGCTTCTACGGCAATGTAAAGAAGAACGCCAAATTCGCCTTTGGTCTGGCCCCCCTACCCCATTACCAGGACGTTCCGGGCGCGCCCCAGAACACCGTGATTGGTGGCGCCAGTCTGTGGGTGATGGCAGGCAAGAAGCCCGCAGAATACAAAGGCGTGGCACAGTTCTTCGGCTTTCTCTCCAGCCCCGAAGTGCAATCCGCCAGCCACAAGCGCACCGGCTATCTGCCCATCACGACAGCTGCCTTCCAGTTAACTGAAAAATCCGGCTTCTACAAACAGAACCCTGGCACGGATGTGGCCGTCAATCAGATGATCCGCAAGGTAACCGACAAGTCACGTGGCATTCGCCTGGGCAACTATGTGCAAATCCGCGCTGTGGAGGACGAAGAACTCGAACAGGTTTGGGCTGGCAAAAAGACACCCAAAGAAGCGCTGGATTCCATCGTCAAGCGCGGCGATGAGCTGCTGGAGCGATTCGAAAAAGCCAACAAAAAGTAAACTGCTGGTTTTGCGGCAACTTATGGGTCGACTGGACAGTGGAAAAACGCGTTTTCTTTAAATCGGCCTGGCTGCCTTGGGTGCTGATGGCACCCCAGGTAGCCGTCATTTCCGTATTTTTCTTCTGGCCAGCGGCTGAGACCCTGCTTCAATCGGCCCAACAATCGGACGCCTTTGGCACATCGGTTGAATGGGTCGGATTCGACAATTTCCGCAACCTCTGGAATGACGAATCGTATCTGGCCTCGTTCAAAACCACCGCCATTTTTTCCGCGCTGGTCGCTTGCCTGGGCTTGGGACTTTCACTGATTCTGGCAGTCTTCGCGGACCGTGTGGTTAGCGGTTCGACCGTCTATCGCACGTTTCTGATCTGGCCCTATGCGGTAGCGCCTGCGGTTGCCGGTGTGCTGTGGCTGTTCATGTTTGCGCCCAGCATCGGCATTGTTTCCTACGCCATACGTGAGCTCGGGATGCACTGGGACCCGTTGCTCAACAGCGAACACGCCATGCTGCTGATCGTGATGGCAGCGGTGTGGAAGCAAATTTCCTACAACTTTCTGTTCTTCCTTGCGGGACTGCAGAGTATTCCCAAGTCCCTCATCGAAGCTGCTTCCATAGACGGTGCCAGGCCCTGGCGGCGTTTCTGGACCATACAGTTCCCCTTACTCTCGCCCACCACATTCTTCTTGCTGGTGATCAATATCGTTTATGCGTTCTTTGACACCTTTGCCATTGTGGATGCTGCTACCAAGGGCGGTCCCGGCAAGGACACCGCCATTCTGGTCTACAAGATGTACTTCGATGGCTTCAAGGCGCTGGATCTGGGCGGCTCTGCGGCCCAGGGCGTGGTGCTGATGGTCATGGTGGTGTCGCTGACGGTCGTTCAATTCCGGTTCGTGGAAAAGAAAGTGAATTACTGATGGTTGAGCGCCGCCCTTGGCTGACCGCTTTTTCCCACCTGGTGCTCATCGTTGGCGTGCTGATCGTGGCATTTCCGGTGTACATCACCTTCGTGGCGAGTACCCAAACGTCGGACGCCATTGTCCAGTCACCCATGCCCATGCTGCCGGGTGGCCACCTGATTGAGAACTACACCACCGCACTGACCGGAACCCGTGCTGGCAGCGGGAGTCCACGTGATCTGCGCGAAATCCGAACCGACGACGAAGATGTTGCTGGCGGAAGTGGGGGCCTGCCCGGTGTTGGGATCGAGGACCACGCCGGTATCGACCACCGGAGTTCCGGCAAACTGCGCATGGGCTGGCAGGGGCATG
>DAOQRI010000219.1:0-5205 GCA_035355475.1 Rhodoferax sp.
TGCGCAGCGGCGTGCACCTGATCAAGTTCTGGTTCAGCGTCAGCCGCAAGGAGCAGCGCCGCCGCTTCAAGGAGCGTGAGAACCATCCGCTCAAGCAGTGGAAGCTGAGCCCGGTGGATCTGGCCTCGCTGGACAAGTGGGAAGATTACACACGTGCCAAGGAAAACATGTTTTTCGAGACCGATACGGCCGATTCACCCTGGACCGTGATCAAGAGCGATTGCAAGAAGCGCGCGCGGCTGAACGCCATGCGCTACGTGCTGCACAAGTTGCCCTATACCAACAAGGACATCGCCCAGGTTGGCAAGCTCGATCCGCTCATCGTTGGGCGTGCACACGTGGTCTATGAGCGCGGCGAGAACCCGAACGCGATTTTGTAGGCTTGCACCATCAGTGTGCAGGCCAGCGGTATCCCAGCACGGTGGGCCTGGGATAGAAATGCTCGCGGACCTGATCCAACTGGTTCCCGCCGAGTAAATGGATGTGTTCATCATCCAGCCTCAAAAAGAAACCCACATGGCCTTTCCAGCCCGCAGGGTCGTCGCGCGACAGCACGGCAATGCAGCCTGGCATGGGCTGATCCAAAGGTTCGCCCCACTCCAGCCATGACCGTGCCAACGCCGAACCGGTGCCCGCTATGCCAGCTTGTGCAAGCGACCAATTGACGAAGGATGAGCACCACGAAGCCTTGTCGTCGTAGCCCGCTATATTGGTGTGCGCGTGGTACTCGGTTACGCGCGGGTTGCTCTGACCTGCGGGGTAGGTGGAAATGCCGATTTCGCCACGGGCAATGGGCATCCAGGGAGGATTGTCCAAAGGTTTGGCTGCAATCAAGGTCGTGGCACCTTGCTGAACGTCTTCATCACAATCGCCCGGTCTTCCCCGTCGGCAATGGCGGCGACAGCAGCTGTTGCGTTTTCGTAGGCCCGGCGGTGTACTGCACTTGCACCGGCCACGCTGGCGGCGTGGGCGTAAATGGCGTGGGTAAATGCGATTTCCCAGTCCGGGGTGTCGTGGCTGGTGAAATAGTTGTGCATTTCCTGCGCAAACCCGAATGCTGACGCGCCGTGGCCTAGCTGTGCGTGCACTTCTGCCAGCAGCATGGTGGCGCGCATGCGGTTGAGTTCGGTGCCAATGGCGCTCCAGTGCCAGGCCGATGCATGGGCAGCGTCTAGCATTTCGCGGTCTTCGGCAGGGGTGCGCGGCACCACAGCCAGATCCCAGGCGCGGTTGTTGGTATCCATGGCGAAGCGTTTTTGCCAGGTGGTGATGTCGGTGGGTTCCGTGGTTTGCATCAAGGGTCTCCTGTTTCAGAAATTTTACGGCCCGTGTTCACCAATCGTCTCACGCGTGGTTTGGGCTTGCTGGCGCAACCACGCGCAAAACGCGGCAATTTCGGGGCGCTGTGCGCTGCGCGGCCCTACGATGAGCCAATACGCCAAAGGCGACTCCAGCCGGGTGCCCGGCAATACCTCCACCAGGCTGCCAGTGGCCAGGCTGTCGGCAATCAGTGGCATGCGGGTCAGGGCCACGCCCTGGCCGGTCAGGGCCGCCTGTGCGATCTGGTGCGCATAGTTGAAGTACAGCCAACGCTTGGGCTCAAAGCTTTTGAGTCCCTGGTTGTCCAGCCAACGTTGCCAGGTGAGCCACTCCATGTGTTGACTGCGGTATGCATCTCCGGCCTCAATCAATGCAAACTGGGACAGGTCTTTGGCTTTCTTCAATGAGGGGCCGCTGTTGAGCAGCCACGGGCTGGCCACCGGCGTCAGCTGTTCGCCAAACAGGCGCTCCGCCTGGGCTGGCACGTTGGTCGGCAAGGCATAGCGCAGTACCAAATCAACGTCGGACGTTTCCAGGTCCACGGATACGTCCGTTGCGTCAATGCGGATGTCAATGTCGGGGTGCTCGCTTTGGAACGATTCCAGCCGCGGGATCAGCCACATGGAGGCGAACGACGCCCAGGTGCTGATGGATACGATCTTGCGTCCGGCGTTCTGGCGTATCAGGCGCACCGCACTGTCAATGCGCTCCAGTGAAGGGGACACCGCCCGCAGCAACTGCGTGCCCGCGCTGGTCAGCTCCACGGCGCGGGTGTGGCGCAGAAACAGGGGAACGCCAATTTCGCCCTCCAGAGCCTGGATCTGGCGGCTGACGGCGGACTGCGTCAACGCCATTTCATCGGCTGCGGCGCGGAAGTTCAAGTGCCGTGCTACCGCCATGAAGGCGCGAAGGTGGCCGACCGCTATGGCGCGGGTGCGCAAGGTGGTGTGCAGGTGTTGCATAGGCTATTGATTCGATAAGTGCATCAATAGCGTAGCGCGTTTTCATTGGACTGCCAAGCTGGCCGGTGTGATCATGACTCGGCAGATTGATGCCGCTTCGCATTGATTGCTTTCTTCAGGAGTACGCCATGAATTTACTGTCTGCCGTTCGATTGCAACCACCCTCTGCCTATTCCGACGCATCTGCAACGCTCTGTTGGCAGCTGCTCCCCGGGAGTGTGCTGAGTTTTGAGGCAGGCAAGCCGGTGCTGCTGCGCATTACCCAGGGGCGCATCTGGTTGACGCTGGACGGCCCGCATTCCGGCGCAGCGAACGACTGGGGGGATGTAGTGTTGCAGTCTGGCGACCAATTCGCACTGGAACCCGGCCAGCGCATCGTCGTGGAAGCATGGACGACGCCAGCTGCAGCGCAGGGCGCGCGCCTGGTGTGGTCCCTGGCGCCCCATCCGCAGCGTGAAGGCTCATGGGTCGGTGGGCGGTTAGCGAGGGCTTTTGGTGGTTTTTGGAGGGGGCGCGCGGCGGGCGCGGGGCTTGGCCGGTTTCTTTGAGTTCTGGGCCTCCAAAGCCGCCTGCAGTGCCATGCGGGCCCAGGGTGCCATGGCATGGGCTGAGTCCATAGCGTCTTCCGGTGCGCTGTAATAGTTCATGCCGCGTGAGACGGGCTCTCCGCCCTTGCTGCTCGTATAGGTAAAACGCTCGCAGCCAGATGCCTCCCAGGTGAGGCGGTTTTCGTCACTGGCCTTGAGCCATAGCTTTTCGCCCCCGCCCAGGTCCGCAATGATGGCAATGGTCAGGCCATCGGTGCTGAGACCAAAGCCGCCAAACATGCGCTTGGCGTTACAAGGCCCTGCGCTGGACAGTATCTCGCAACAGTACAAAGCGAAGTCAGACGGTGCAGTGGCCATGGTGTTCTAGAGCGCTGATGGGGGTTGGTCGTTCGAGGGTTCTTCAGGGCGTTGTGCGGCCAGGGCGCGGGCATCTTCTTCGTAGCCTTTGAGGGCTTGCACGAGGCGCGTTCGCTGCTCCGGCGTGCTGGCGTTGTGCAGCGCGGCCATGGCGGAGCATCCCTCGGAAGTGATTTGGTCCATGTAGCTGCGATAGGCGGGCACCGGTGACTTCAGGGTGCGCTCCAGCAGTCCCCGCACCTGGGTGTTTGTCTGGGTGAGAGGGATCTCGCCAGCACGGATTTTTTTCAGAACCTGCAGTGCGTCCTTTTGACGGCGTTGCATCTCCTGCAGTTGGCGTGGCCCGTCAAAGCTGGAGTTGGCAATGTGGGCGCGCACCACGGTCAATTGGGTGTCTTCCAATGGGCCGTAAAAAGACTCCGCGCGTTCCACCAGCTGTTTCACACGCCGCTCGGAACGTTCGGCCAATGTGCCGGCAATCCAGTCGTCCTGCCACTTGCGGTTGCGCCGCTCAAACTCCCGCGTCATGTGTTCCAGCTGGGCGCCTTGCAGACCCGGTGCAATGGCTGCAATGGTCGGGGTGGCGCGCTCCAGCGTCACCTGTACGCGTGTCTGAAGGTCACTGACGAGCGCACACACCTGCTCGGCGCTGACCGCTTTTGGTGCCATGGCCTGCAGGTCTTTGAGTTTTTGCGCCAGCAGTGGGACCTCCGCTTTGCGGTGCCAATCCTGCAAGGTTTGCAGATCGTTGCGCACGCGCAGGCTTTGTGCGTCATCAAAATCAAAATAGCTGTCCAGCCACCAGTAGACCAGGGTCGGGCTATTGTTGTAGCCCAGGCGTGCGGCACTGCAGCCACCTATCACCAGGGTGGCCAGCAGCACGCCGATAATGGGTGCTGATTCAAGAAAAGAACGCAGACGCAATCGCGGTGAAAGGGACATTCAGATGACTTCCGGAAATCAGGTTCAAGGTGGTGCGCCGCAGGGCACTCCCATCGATGTGGTCATTATGGCGGCGGGCAAAGGCACGCGCATGAAGAGCCGCCTGCCCAAGGTGTTGCACCCGCTAGCTGGTCGCTCCCTGCTGCGCCATGTGCTGGATACCGCGCAAGCCCTGCAGGCGCGCCAGGCAGTGGTGATCACCGGGCACGGTGCTATCGAAGTAGAAGCAGCTTGCGCAACGGATACGAGGGCTACAGGCCAATTGGCAATAAATTTTGTACGCCAGGAGCCGCAGCTCGGTACGGGCCATGCGGTGCAGCAGGCCGTGCCGGTACTGGCCGATGATGGTGTGGTGGTGGTGCTGTCGGGCGATGTGCCTCTCACGCAGGCGGCAACCCTGTTCCACCTGATTACCGCTTGCGCTGGCGAGCATCTGGCGCTGCTGACGCTGGAGATGGACAACCCCGCGGGCTATGGTCGCATTGTGCGCAGCGACGGTATGCCAGACGGTGCCGTGCAGGCCATCGTCGAACACAAGGATGCCAGTGCCGCGCAACAGGCGATCACCGAAATTTACAGCGGCATCATGGCGGTGCCTGCAGCCCATCTCAAGCGCTGGCTGGCTCGGCTGGACAATCAAAATGCCCAGGGCGAGTACTACCTGACCGATATTGTGAAATTCGCCGTAGCCGATGGTGTGGGCGTTGTGGCGCACAAGATTACCGATGCGGTGCAAGTGGCGGGCGTGAACAGCCCCGTGCAGTTAGCGCAGCTGGAGCGCGCCTACCAATTGCAGCAGGCGCACCGCCTGATGGAAGAGGGCGTGCGCCTGGCCGACCCGGCGCGTTTTGATGTGCGTGGCGATTTGCTGTGTGCGCACGACGTCAGCATCGATGTGAATTGTGTGTTTGAGGGCCAAGTCAATCTGGGGGAAGGGGTAACCATTGGTGCCAATTGCATCATTGCCAACGCGGTGATCGAGGCCGGCGCGGTGATTCATCCACTCACCCATATCGATGGCGAGACCTTGGGTGTGACGGTGGGCGCTGGCGCGCTGGTGGGGCCCTTCGCACGCT
>DAOQRI010000220.1:0-5188 GCA_035355475.1 Rhodoferax sp.
AGTTGCGGTGGTGGATTACGGCATGGGCAATCTGCGCTCGGTCACGCAGGCCGTCATGCACGTGGCCACGGATGCGGGCGTCGACGTGGTGTGGGCCCGCACGCCAGCGGAAGTCATGGCCGCTGAGCGGGTGGTCCTGCCCGGCCAGGGCGGCATGCGCGATTGCATGCGCGAGCTGCACGACAGTGGCATGTACGGCGCTGTCATGCATGCCGCACAGCACAAGCCGCTGATGGGAGTCTGCGTAGGCATGCAGATGTTGCTCGATCACAGCGAAGAGCTGGACACGCCTTGCCTGGGCCTGATACCCGGCGAGGTGGTCAAATTTGAATTGGCCGGCCAGATCCAGCCCGATGGCAGCCGCTACAAAGTGCCGCAAATGGGCTGGAACCAGGTCTGGCACAGCAACCTGGGTCATCCCAGGCCCCATCCGGTGTGGGGTGATGTGCCCGATGGCAGCTACTTCTATTTCGTCCACAGTTACTTCGCCCGACCGTCTGATGCGCGCCACAGCGTGGGCGAAACCGACTATGGTCAGCGCTTTTCTGCGGCCATAGCGCGCGATAATATTTTTGCTACCCAGTTTCACCCTGAAAAAAGTGCCGACCACGGTCTCTCTCTCTACCGCAACTTCCTGCACTGGAAACCCTGAACCCTTCGCTCGTTCTGAGCCTTTCGTTGTCTCTCCCATTCCCTCCAACTCTGAAGCATCATGCTTTTAATCCCCGCAATTGATTTAAAAGACGGCCACTGCGTTCGCCTCAAACAAGGCGACATGGACCAATCCACCACCTTTGGCGAAGAGCCGGCCGTCATGGCCCGTTCATGGGTTGACAAAGGCGCGCGGCGATTGCATCTGGTGGACCTGAATGGTGCATTTGCGGGACACCCCAAGAACGAGATGGCGATTCGCAAGATCCTCAAGGAAGTGGGCAACGAGGTGGATGTGCAGTTGGGGGGTGGTATCCGTGACCTGGACACCATCGAGCGCTACCTCGATGCCGGTTTGCGCTACGTCATCATCGGCACCGCTGCGGTGCGCAACCCCGGCTTCTTGCAGGACGCCTGTACCGCGTTTGGGGGTCACATCATCGTGGGGCTGGACGCGCGAGACGGCAAGGTTGCCACCGATGGCTGGAGCAAACTGACGCGCCACGACGTCGTTGATCTGGGCAAGAAATTTGAGGACTTTGGGGTCGAATCCATCATCTACACCGACATCGGCCGCGACGGCATGCTCAGTGGCATCAACATCGAAGCCACCGTCAAGCTGGCTCAGGCGTTGACGATTCCCGTCATCGCATCGGGCGGCCTCTCCAGCATGGCCGACATTGAAGCACTCTGCGATGTAGAAGACGAAGGAATTGAGGGCGTCATCTGCGGCCGCGCCATCTACAGCGGTGATCTGGATTTTGAAGCGGCGCAGGACCGGGCGGACGAGCTGAACGGCTGATGCTAGCCAAGCGCATCATCCCCTGCCTGGACGTAACCGGTGGCCGCGTTGTCAAGGGCGTCAACTTTGTTGAGCTTCGTGATGCCGGTGATCCGGTTGAAATTGCGGCTCGCTACAACGCCCAGGGAGCCGACGAGCTTACTTTTTTGGATATCACCGCCACCAGTGATGGCCGTGATCTGATCCTGCACATCATTGAAGCGGTGGCCTCGCAGGTCTTTATTCCGCTGACCGTGGGTGGTGGCGTGCGTACGGTGGACGATGTGCGTCGCCTGCTCAACGCCGGTGCTGACAAGACCAGTTTTAATTCTGCAGCCCTGGCCAATCCGCAGGTGATTGAAGATGCGGCGCTCAAATACGGGTCGCAGTGCATCGTGGTTGCCATCGACGCCAAGCGACGTTACGGCGAAGACGTGCTCGCGCGTGGTGAAGGCTGGGATGTGTATAGCCATGGTGGGCGCAAAAACACCGGGCTGGATGCGGTGGCGTGGGCTACCGAGATGGCACGCCGCGGCGCGGGCGAAATTTTGCTCACCAGCATGGACCGCGATGGCACCAAATCCGGCTTTGACCTGGCCCTGACCCGGGCTGTGAGCGATGCGGTGGGTGTGCCCGTCATTGCCTCTGGCGGCGTAGGAACGCTCGAGGATTTGGCCGATGGCATCACCAAAGGGGGCGCCGACGCCGTCTTGGCTGCCAGCATTTTTCACTATGGCGAATTCACGGTGGCGCAGGCCAAGGCGTGCATGGCGCGCCAGGGTATCCCCGTTAGAATTTAAGTCTTTTGGGGCTGTAGCCCCTTTAGAATCTGCGTAAGCAGCTATATATTTAATAGCAAATGTCAACCTCCAAAGTAACCCCTGTGAGCTGGATCAAACAGATTCGGTGGGACTCCAAAGGCCTTGTGCCAGTGATTGCACAGGAGCAGGGCACCGGGGACGTGCTGATGTTTGCCTGGATGAACCGCGAGGCACTGCAAAAAACCGTGGAACTGGGGCGGGCGGTTTACTTCAGCCGTTCGCGCGACAAGCTTTGGTACAAAGGCGAGGAGTCGGGCCACGTGCAGACGGTGCACGAAATCCGCATGGACTGTGACAGTGACGTCATCTTGCTCAAGGTCACCCAGTTGGGTCATGAGCCCGGCATTGCGTGCCACACCGGGCGCCATAGCTGCTTCTTCAGCGTTCTGAAAAACGGTCAATGGACCAGTGTCGATCCGGTCTTGAAAGATCCGGAAAGCATCTACAAATAACACCATGACCATCCCAAATTCTTCCGATACCTTGGCGCGCCTGGCAGCCGTGATGGAATCCCGCAAGCCCTGCAATGGCGGGGATCCGTCTGCCAGTTATGTCGCACGCCTTTTAGCTAAGGGGCCTGATGGATTCCTGAAGAAAATTGGCGAAGAGGCCACCGAGGTAGTGATGGCTGCCAAAGACCTTGACCATGGGGGCGACAAGGGCAAACTAGTGGGTGAGGTGGCCGATTTGTGGTTCCACTGCATGGTGGCTCTGACCCATTACGGCCTGGCACCTTCAGACGTCATCGCGGAGCTGGAGCGCCGCGAAGGCACCAGCGGCATCGAAGAAAAAGCCATGCGCAAAGTACTAAGCCGCGAGGCGGACAAACCATGAGTGAGCATCCTTTGGACCATGACCCCCATTGCCTGTTTTGCAAAATTGTTGCAAAACAGATTCCGTCCCGCACGGTTTATGAAGATGACGAGTTTTACGCCTTTCACGATATCCACCCGTGGGCGCCGGTGCACTTCCTGATCATTCCCAAGCGGCACATCATCTCGATGGCGCATGTGGGCTTGGACGATGCGGGCCTGATGGGTCGCATGATGGCCCTGGTTCCCAAGCTGGCGCTACAGGAAGGCTGCAACCCTTACCCGCAGGGAGGTTTTCGCCTGGTGACCAACACCGGCGCCGAGGGGGGGCAAGAGGTCCAACATCTGCATTTTCATGTGATGGGCGGCCCGCGGCCGTGGCTGCGCGGTTGACAAGTGTCAGGGTATTAACGGGGCTTTTATCCGCCGCTTTTCGGCATCCCCCTAAAATGGGGCAACTACCAAGGAGTAAGCCATGGGCTTTTCTACTACGCATTTGATTATTTTTCTGGTCATCATCATTGTTATCTTCGGGACCAAGAAGCTGCGCAACATCGGCTCCGACCTGGGCGGTGCGGTCAAGGGCTTCAAGGACGGCATGAAAGACGGCACCACCACGGACAAACCGGCCGATGCTGCAGCACCCACACTGGTTGCCACCGAGAAGACCGAAGCCAAGTCCACCATTGATGTTGAAGCCAAAGTCAAGAGCTGATGGTCCGTGCCGGATGCGGTCCGGCTCCATGATGTCTTTCTCCCATGCTTGATATTGGTGTCACCAAACTGGCCATCATTGGTGCCATTGCGCTGGTGGTGATCGGACCACAGAAGCTGCCCGGCGTTGCGCGCATGGCTGGCAACCTGCTGGGGCGTGCCCGCAGCTATATGGCCGAGGTCAAGGCTGAAGTGAACCGTTCCATGGAGTTGGATGAACTCAAAAAGATGAAAGACACCATGGAGAGCGCAGCGCGGGAAGTCGAGCAAACCATTCAGACCAGCGCCAGTGACTTTGACAAGAGCTGGGCCGAGGCTACCAAGATGGCGGAGCCGGAACCGATCGATATATTGACTCTGAATACTCCGCAATATCGTCACCCCAACAAGCACTGGCGGGTAAAGCAAGGTGCCATGCCCAACTGGTACAAGGCACGCACCGGTGTGCGGACCAAGGCCCTGTCGGGCGCCGCCCGGGTTGCACGGTTTCGACCACCCAAAGTCCACTGATGTCCAAAGATAAACAAACGCCAGATGAAATGGCTGGCACGGAACAACCGTTCGTCCAGCATTTGATGGAGCTGCGTGACCGTCTGCTGTACGCCGTCTACGGAATTGGTGCGCTATTTCTTATTTTGGCCTTCTTTCCCGGTCCCTCCGCGTTGTATGACCTTCTGGCCATGCCACTGGTCAAGACGTTGCCTGAAGGCGCCCGCATGATTGCCACCGGGGTGGTTTCGCCGTTTCTGGTTCCCATCAAAGTGACCGTTCTTGCCGCCTTTGGCTTGGCCTTGCCATGGGTCCTGTATCAAGTCTGGGCGTTTGTCGCGCCAGGTTTGTACAAGCATGAAAAGCGTCTGGTCATGCCACTGGTGGTGGCCAGCACCTTGCTGTTTTACAGTGGCGCGGCATTTTGTTACTTTTTTGTCTTTGGGCAGGCATTCCCGGCGATCCAGAAAATGGCGCCGATTTCGGTTGCGGTGAGTCCGGATATCGAAGCCTATCTGGACTTTGTGATCACCATGTTCATTGCCTTTGGCGTGGCCTTTGAGGTTCCGATTGCGGTGGTCATTCTGGCGCGCATGGGCATGGTCACCGTAGAACAGCTCAAGTCATTTCGTTCCTACTTTGTGGTTGGCGCTGCGGCGGTGGCCGGTGTGGTGACCCCACCGGACCCTGTTTCCATGCTGGCGTTGCTGGCCCCCATGGTGCTGTTGTATGAGGTTGGAATTTTGGCGGCCAAGGTGTTCATCAAGCACACCCAAGCGCCAGATGAGGATGCCGCTACAACCCCGTCTTGACGGGAAAATTGAGTGCCAAATTGGCCCCTAGCCCCCGTTAAATATACGTGAGCCGCTATCAGAGTTATAGCTATCTGGGGCTGATTCGGGGTCGGGGTCGCACACCTG
>DAOQRI010000221.1:0-5186 GCA_035355475.1 Rhodoferax sp.
GGAGGTGATCTCCACCGAGGCCGTGCCTTCATCCTTCATGCGCCCCAGACGCAGGCAACCCTGCAGGCCCAGTGCGATTTCGGTTTGCATGTCAGCCAGCTTCTTTTGGATGAGCTGGTTGGCGGCCAGGGGCTTGCCAAACTGTTTACGGTCCATGGTGTATTGGCGGGCACGGAACCAGCAATCTTCTGCCGCACCCAAGGCACCCCAGGCGATGCCGTAGCGTGCGCTGTTGAGGCAAGTGAATGGCCCTTTCAAGCCCTGAACATCGGGGAAAGCATTTTCTTCAGGGCAAAACACGCCGTCCATGACGATTTCACCCGTGATGCTGGCACGCAAGCCCACCTTGCCGTGGATGGCGGGGGCGCTCAAGCCGGCCATGCCTTTTTCCAGCACAAAGCCGCGGATCGGGCCCACCTGGCCACCCTCGGACACTTCCTTGGCCCAGACGACAAATACATCGGCAATCGGACTGTTGCTGATCCACATCTTGGAGCCGCTGAGCTTGTAACCACCAGCCACCTTGTGGGCGCGTGTGGCCATGGAGCCGGGGTCGGAGCCGTGGTCGGGCTCGGTCAGACCGAAGCAACCAATCCACTCGCCGGTGGCCAGTTTGGGCAGGTATTTACTCCGCTGCGCTTCCGTACCAAATTCAAAAATGGGCACCATCACCAGAGAAGACTGCACGCTCATCATGGAGCGGTAGCCGCTGTCCACACGCTCCACCTCGCGGGCGATGAGGCCGTAGGCCACGTAGTTCAATCCAGGGCCGCCGTACTGCTCGGGGATGGTGGGGCCCAGCAGGCCCAATTCGCCCATTTCGCGGAAGATGGCAGGGTCGGTGGTGCCGTCACGAAAAGCCTGCGTCACACGGGGCAGCAACTTGTCCTGGCAGTAGGACGCAGCGGCATCGCGCACCATGCGCTCGTCATCGGTGAGCTGGCTGTCCAGCAAAAATGGGTCCTGCCAGTTGAAGGATGCGTGGGCCATGGTTTTTCTCTCTTGAAAGTGAATACGCGCACAGGGTACGCACCATTTTACGGCGGCCGATACATCCTCCCACGGACAAACCCCTAGATACACATTGGCACTGCAATTGCTAGCATGCCCACAAGAATTTGACTGAACGGTCAGATTTTTGAACAGGAGTTGCCAGCATGACGACCGCCCACCAACCCGATATTCGCCCCGCGCGCCTGGCGCAGTCTGCGTACGCCCAGGCGTTTGCCGATGCCAGTCCGCGCTTGACCCGCTCGCAGACCTTGCTGGAGGCCGAGCGCTGCCTCTACTGTTTTGACGCACCATGCACCACGGCCTGCCCGACCGGTATTGACGTGCCGTCTTTCATCAGGCGCATTGCCGAGGACAACCTGCGGGGTGCAGCACGCACCATTCTGGAGAGCAACCCGATGGGCGGCATGTGCGCCCGGGTCTGCCCGACCGAGACGCTGTGCGAGGCGGTCTGCGTGCGCAACACGCAGGAAGACAGGCCCGTGGCCATTGGACGACTGCAACGCCACGCCGTCGATGCGCTGATGGAGAGTGATCGGCCCCAGGTTTTCACACGCGCGCCGGAGACTGGCAAGCGGGTCGCCGTGGTGGGTGCAGGCCCTGCGGGGCTGGCCTGCGCCTACACACTGGCGCGCCAGGGCCATAGCGTGGCGCTGTTTGATGCCCGACCCAAGATCGGCGGTTTGAACGAATATGGACTGGCCAGCTACAAAACCCCTGACGACTTTGCACAGCGCGAGGTGCAGTGGCTGCTGGCGATTGGCGGCATTACCGTGCACCACGGCTGGAAGCTGGAGACCACGGCCCAGTTGGACACGCTGCGCCGCGACCACGGCGCCGTGTTTTTGGGCATGGGACTGTCGGCCACGCATGTGCTGGGCATTCCCGGTGAGCGCCTGAACGGGGTTCGCCCTGCGGTGGACTTCATTGCCGAGTTGCGTCAATGCGCGGATGTGTCCACGCTTCCGGTGGGTCGGCGCGTGGTGATCATTGGCGGCGGCATGACGGCGGTGGACGCGGCCGTTCAGTCCAAGCTGCTGGGCGCTGAAACCGTCCACATGGTGTACCGGCGCGGGCCTGAAGGCTTGTCGGCCTCGCAAGCCGAGCAGGAATGGGCACAAAAGCACGACGTTCGCCTGCACTACTGGCTGGCACCCCAGGAAATCGTTGGCACGCTGGATCTGGCCAACCCCACAGCAACTGATGCCGGCCATGTGTGCGCGGTGCGCTTTGCACGGCAGTCGCTAGTCGACGGCAAGGTCACACCCACAGGCGAGACGGAGGTGCTGCAGGCCGACATGGTGCTCAAAGCCATTGGTCAGCAACTGGGCAACCCATTGCTGCAGCAGGCGGGTTTCGCCTTGCAAGACGGGCGCATTGCCACCGATGCCGAGGGCCAAACCAACCTCAGCGGTGTCTGGGCCGGTGGCGATTGCCGATACGGCGCTCCGGACCTGACGGTGGAAGCGGTGGAGCACGGCAAGCAGTCGGCCCACGCCATCCATGCCTACCTTGTGGAAACCTGATAGGGGGAGAAACACCTTGGCAAATCTGCACACCACTTTCGCGGGTATCCATAGCCCCAATCCGTTCTGGCTCGCTTCCGCGCCGCCAACCGACAAGGCCTATAACGTCAACCGGGCCTTTGAGGCGGGTTGGGGTGGCGTGGTCTGGAAGACGCTAGGAGAGGCCGGACCGCCCATCGTCAATGTCAACGGCCCGCGCTACGGCGCTCTGTTGACACCCGACCGCCGCCTGATGGGCTTCAACAACATCGAACTCATCACCGACCGCGACCTCGACCTGAACCTAGCAGAAATCGCCGAGGTCAAACGCAACTGGCCCGACCGTGCCATGGTTGTCTCACTGATGGTACCGTGCCAGGAAGAGTCGTGGAAGGCCATCCTGTCCCGCCTGGTAGACACCGGAGCCGACGGCATTGAGCTGAATTTCGGCTGCCCCCACGGTATGAGCGAGCGCGGCATGGGCGCGGCGGTCGGCCAGGTGCCCGAGTACATCGAGATGGTCACCGCCTGGTGCAAGCAGTACAGCAAGCTGCCCGTCATCGTCAAACTCACGCCCAACATCACGGACATTCGGCTACCCGCCCGTGCCGCCAAAAAGGGCGGAGCGGACGCGGTGAGCCTGATCAACACCATTAACTCCATCATGGGCGTAGACCCGACCACACTGACGATGTCGCCCAACACCGGCGGCAAAGGATCTCACGGCGGCTACTGCGGCCCGGCCGTGAAACCTATTGCGCTGAATATGGTGGCCGAGATCGCCCGCGACCCGCTGACTGCCGGGCTGCCCATCAGCGGCATCGGTGGCATTGGTAACTGGCGCGATGCGCTGGACTTTATCGCTCTCGGTGCAGCCAACGTGCAGGTGTGTACCGCCGCCATGGTCTATGGTTTCAAGATCGTGCAGGAGATGGCGGACGGCCTGTCCAACTACATGGATGAAATGGGATTTACCCGTGTGGAGCAGATCGTGGGCAAGGCGCTGCCCACTGTCACCCACTGGCAGTACCTGAACCTGAATCACATCAGCAAGGCGGTCATCAACCAGGACACGTGCATCCAGTGCGGGCGCTGCCACATCGCCTGCGAGGACACCAGCCACCAGGCCATCACCAGCGAGCGAGATGGCAAGCGCCATTTCGAGGTGAAAGAAGACGAATGCGTGGGCTGCAACCTGTGCGCACTGGTCTGCCCGGTGCCCGAATGCATCACCCTGCGCAGCCTGGCTCCCGGCGAAAAAGACTTGCGCACCGGCGCAGAAGTGAGCGATAAACACGCAGACTGGACCACCCACCCCAACAACCCCATGCGCGAGGCCTCCAAATTATGAGCCAAATTGGCACCTGGCCCTCGTCAATACTACATAACACGCTATCAGAGTAGGAGCATTCATGAGCACACTTTTCATCCGTGGCGGCACGGTGGTCAATGCCGACCGGACCTTCAAGGCCGATTTGATCACCGTGGACGGCAAGATCACCGCCGTCGGAGAAAACCTGACAACCCCGGCGGTTGCCACGGTGGTGGATGCCGGTGGCCAGTACGTGATGCCCGGTGGCATCGACCCGCACACCCATATGCAACTGCCATTCATGGGCACCACCACCATGGACGACTTCTACACCGGCACGGCGGCTGGACTGGCGGGTGGCACCACCACCATCATCGACTTCGTCATTCCCAACCCTCAGCAACCCATCATGGAGGCCTACCAGACCTGGCGCGGCTGGGCTGAGAAGGCGGCGGGTGACTACAGCTTTCATGTGGCCATCACCTGGTGGGACGAAACCGTCAAACGCGACATGGGCACGCTGGTTCAGCAGGAAGGTGTGAACAGCTTCAAGCACTTCATGGCCTACAAAAACGCCATCATGTGTGACGACGAGACCCTGGTGAACAGCTTCAAGCGCTGCATGGAACTGGGTGCCATGCCAACGGTCCACGCCGAAAACGGCGAGCTGGTGTTCCTGCTGCAAAAGGAAATTGCCGAGCGTGGCATTACCGGCCCCGAGGGCCACCCGCTATCGCGCCCCACCGGTGTGGAAGGAGAAGCCGCCAACCGTGCTATCGCCATTGCCGATGTGCTCAACGTGCCGATCTACGTAGTGCACGTAAGTTGCATTGAAGCCGCTGAGGCGATTGCGCGGGCCCGCGCACGCGGTCAGCGCGTCTATGGCGAGGTGTTGGCCGGCCACCTGGTGGTGGACGACAGCGTGTACCGGCACTCGGACTTTGCCACCGCTGCCGCGCACGTCATGAGCCCGCCGTTTCGCCCCAAGGGCAACCAGGAGTTTCTGTGGCGCGGCCTACAAGCGGGCAGCCTGCACACAACCGCCACCGACCATTGCACCTTCTGCGCGGCGCAGAAGGCGGCTGGCAAGGACGACTTTGCCAAGATCCCCAATGGCTGCGGCGGTGTGGAAGAGCGCCTGGCGGTGATCTGGGACGAAGGCGTGAATACTGGGCGGCTGACGCCATCGGAATTTGTAGCCATCACCTCCGCCAACACCGCCAAGCTGTTCAACATTTACCCGCAAAAAGGCAGTGTCTCTGTGGGTGCCGACGCCGACCTAGTGGTGTGGGACCCGGCGGGTACCAAGACACTGTCTGCCAGGACGCAGTTCAGCAAAGGCGACTTCAACATCTTTG
>DAOQRI010000222.1:0-5178 GCA_035355475.1 Rhodoferax sp.
TCCACAGGACCATTGCCATCCGATTCGGCCTTGACTTCTTTGCCGTCCACCGTGAATACGATGCTGGCCAACGGCCGCTCACCGGTTTCGCTGCGCTGGGACAACGATACAAAGCTGTACTGCTCCTTCAAGTGCGCGACGCTTTCGTCAGTCACCAGAGCCAGAATATCCTCGTCGAATATTTCGCTCTTTCGATCGGCCAGTTCCTTGAAGCGTGCAAAAGCAGAATTGATATCGGCTTCGCTCTCCAATTGCACTCCGAGTTCCTGCAGGCGCTGTTTGAATGCGTTGCGACCGCTGAGTTTTCCCAAAACGATCTTGTTGGCGGTCCAGCCCACGTCCTCTGCCCGCATGATTTCATAGGTATCACGCGCCTTCAGAACACCATCCTGGTGAATACCGGATGCATGGGCAAACGCGTTGGCTCCGACAACCGCCTTATTAGGTTGCACAACAAAACCGGTTGTCTGGCTCACCATGCGACTGGCAGCCAGGATGTGGCGGGTGTCGATACCCATTTCCAGCCCGAAGTAGTCTTTGCGGGTCTTCACCGCCATCACCACCTCTTCCAGACTGCAATTGCCAGCCCGCTCACCCAGACCGTTGATAGTGCACTCCACCTGACGGGCGCCACCAATTTTGACGCCCGCGAGCGAATTGGCAACCGCCATGCCGAGGTCGTTGTGGCAATGTACCGACCAGATTGCCTTGTCCGAATTGGGGACGCGTTCGCGCAGCGTCTTGATGAAATTGCCATACAGCTCAGGAATCGCATACCCGACCGTATCGGGTACGTTGATGGTGGTGGCACCCTCGTTGATCACAGCCTCAATCACGCGGCAGAGGAAGTCAGGATCGCTGCGATAACCATCTTCTGGGCTGAACTCAATATCGCCCACCAAATTCCGCGCAAATCGAACCGACTGCTTGGCCTGCTCCAGTACCTCGTCCGGTGTCATGCGCAGCTTCTTTTCCATGTGCAAGGCAGAGGTTGCTATGAACGTGTGAATACGCGCCCGGTTTGCCCCTTTGAGTGCTTCGGCGGCTCTGGAAATATCCCGGTCATTTGCCCGGGACAGGGAGCAGATCGTCGAGTCCTTGATGCTGTTGGCAATGAGTTGAACCGCTTCAAAATCGCCATTGGAGCTGGCCGCAAAACCCGCCTCGATCACATCCACTTTCAGGCGCTCGAGCTGGCGCGCAATACGCAGCTTTTCGTCCCGTGTCATGGAAGCGCCCGGAGACTGCTCGCCGTCACGCAACGTGGTGTCAAAAATGATAAGTTTGTCAGTCATCGAATACTCCAGTTGATCTTCAAAAACCCGCAACCTGAATTTGGCAACCCCATGCAAAAAGGCCCGTTGCGAGTGCTAACGGGCCTTTATGGATTCAGTGCGTGCGCTACTTCTTCCGCCCGTGGTGGCGTAGGAACGATAGCGATAGTGCAGTGAAATTCATGCGATCAATGTAACACAAATCCGTGCGTGGACTACTTGTGCAAGCCCCGCTCTTCAGGTTCATCCGTGGATGTGCTGATCACACTGGTCCTCAACCCTTTGGCACGGCGCCAACCATAAATCACGTAGCCACTCAGGCTGTAGGCCACAAAAACACAAAACAAAACCGTAGGCGGATCAATATTCACAACGGCAATGCCCAGGGCAATGGCCACCAACACCGCGAAGGGCACGCTGCGCTTCATGTGCACACCCTTGAAACTGTAAAAAGGCACGTTCGTCACCATGGTCAACCCCGCAAACAGGGCGAGGCCAAAGGTGATCCAGCGCACATCAAAAACGCCCAATCGATCGGTTCCGCTGATTCCCAGATCGGTCATCAACCCGATAAAGCCAATCACCAACGCAGCCGCTGCAGGCGAAGGCATTCCCTGAAAGAAGCGCTTGTCGACCACGGCGGTGTTGACATTGAAACGCGCCAGGCGCAAGGCGGCGCACGCACAGTAAACAAAGGCTGCTATCCAGCCCCAACGCCCCAGGCCCTTGAGCGTCCACAAATAGGCAATCAATGCGGGCGCCGCGCCGAAGGAAACCATATCGGACAGCGAATCCATCTGCTCGCCAAATGCGCTCTGGGTATTGGTCATGCGCGCCACCCGACCGTCCAGGCTATCGAGCACCATGGCACAAAAGATGCCGATGGTTGCCTGATCGAAACGACCATCCATGGCCATCACAATCGCGTAAAAGCCACCAAACAACGCTGCCAGGGTAAAGAGATTGGGCAGTATGTAGATGCCCTTGCGGCGCTTCTTGACCACGACTACATCCGTGTCGTGCCCCTCGAAATCGTCACCATCATGCATAAATTGGCCTCCAGCCCTCGTGAATATTGCGCAGTCAGCTACAAAAGTTGTAGCAATTTCAAATCAGGGATTTGATTCAAACACTGCCGGATGCCCGATGGTAGTCGGGAATCACCAACACCAACAAAAATGGCCACCGAAGTGGCCATCCAACGCAGCTTGAAATCGCTTAGTTGCGGGTCTGGTCTACCAGCTTGTTCTTGGCAATCCAGGGCATCATCGCGCGCAACTGGGTGCCGACCTTCTCGATGGAGTGGTCAGCCGTGTTGCGGCGCCGGGCCGTCATCGATGGATAGTTCAGACGACCTTCCTGGATGAACATCTTGGCATATTCGCCGTTCTGGATGCGTTTCAGGGCATTGCGCATCGCAGCGCGGGACTGGTCGTTGATCACTTCAGGGCCGGTCACGTACTCACCATACTCCGCATTGTTGGAGATGGAGTAGTTCATGTTGGCGATGCCGCCTTCGTAGATCAGGTCAACGATGAGCTTGAGTTCGTGCAGGCATTCGAAGTAGGCCATTTCAGGCGCGTAGCCGGCTTCCGTCAAAGTTTCGTAACCCATCTTGATCAGCTCAACGGCGCCGCCGCACAAGACGGCCTGCTCGCCGAACAGGTCAGTCTCAGTCTCTTCCTTGAAGTTGGTCTCGATGATGCCGGCCTTGCCGCCGCCATTGGCCATGGCGTAAGAGAGTGCCAGGTCACGGGCCTTGCCGGATTTGTCCTGGTGGATGGCGATCAGGTGGGGCACGCCGCCGCCCTGGGTGTACGTGTTGCGCACGGTGTGACCGGGGGCCTTGGGCGCTACCATCCACACGTCCAGGTCGGCACGGGGCACAACCTGGTTGTAGTGCACGTTGAAGCCGTGGGCAAAAACCAGGGACGCACCTTGCTTCAAGCTCGACTCGATCTCCTGGTACACGCCAGCAATGTTTTCGTCAGGCAACAGAATCATGACCACGTCGGCGGAGGCAACCGCCTCGTTCACTTCTGCAACTTTGAGGCCTGCCTTGGCGACTTTGTCCCAGGATGCACCGCCCTTGCGCAAACCCACAACGACTTTGACACCGCTGTCGTTCAAATTCTGTGCGTGGGCATGGCCCTGGCTGCCATAGCCAATGATGGCAACGGTCTTACCCTTGATCAGGCTCAGGTCGCAATCCTTGTCGTAAAAAACTTTCATTCTCAAATCTCCTAAAAAATGGTTTGGCGAAATGCCCATCGACAGGCTCCGGGCGAACGGTGACCGTTGATCGCCACTAGCCAAGATCCGTTCGCGCCCCGCCTGTCGAAAACGCGCGCTCGGACCAAGTGAAAATCAGACTCGCAATATACGCTCACCACGACCGATTCCACTGGAGCCGGTTCGCACCGTTTCCAGTATGGCGGCGCGCTCCAGGGCTTCCAGGAAGGCATCGTTCTTGGACTGGTCGCCGGTGAGTTCAATCGTATAGCTCTTGTCGGTTACGTCGATGATGCGGCCACGGAAAATGTCCGCCATGCGCTTCATTTCTTCGCGTTCCTTGCCCACTGCACGCACCTTGACCATCATCAGCTCGCGCTCGATGTAGGAGCCTTCGGTCAGATCGACCACTTTGACCACTTCGATGAGGCGGTTCAGGTGCTTCGTGATTTGCTCGATGACATCGTCCGAACCGGTGGTCTGGATGGTCATGCGGGAAAGGCTGGGGTCCTCCGTGGGTGCCACGGTCAGGGACTCGATGTTGTAACCGCGGGCTGAGAACAGACCGACGACACGGGACAGGGCGCCCGGCTCGTTTTCCAAAAGAACTGCAATGATGTGTTTCATGAAATGGATTCCTCTTTTCGCCGCCCTCCCCCGCAACCGGTAAGCTGCGGGCTTGGCGGACAATAGATTCGCCTACTTAAACGCTAGCACTTTGATAGCTAGCTACGCATATTTGACGAGGGCTAGAGCCCTATTTCGATTATAAATCCTCGCTACCCAGCAGCATTTCCGTGATGCCCTTGCCAGCCTGCACCATGGGGAACACGTTCTCGGTCGGGTCGGTACGGAAGTCCATGAACACCGTGCGATCCTTGAGCTTGCGCGCCTCGCGCAGCGCGGGTTCCACGTCCTGCGGTTTTTCGATCAGCATGCCCACATGGCCATAGGCCTCTGCCAACTTCACAAAGTTGGGCAGCGCATCCATGTAACTATGGCTGTAGCGGCCTTCATATTCGACTTCCTGCCACTGGCGCACCATGCCAAGGTAGCGATTATTCAGGGAGCAGATCTTGATCGGCGTGTTGTATTGCAGGCAAGTCGACAGCTCTTGAATGCACATCTGAACCGAGCCTTCGCCGGTGATGCAGAACACTTCGCTGTCAGGCTTGGCCAGTTTGATGCCCATGGCGTAAGGAATGCCCACGCCCATGGTGCCCAAACCACCGGAGTTGATCCAGCGACGGGGCTCATCAAACTTGTAATACTGGGCCGCCCACATCTGGTGTTGACCCACATCGGAGGTGATGTAGGTATCTACATCCTTGGTCATGTTCCACAGTGTTTCGACCACATACTGGGGTTTGATGACATCGCCATTGCCCATGCTGTACTTCATGCAGTCGCGCTTGCGCCAGCCATCAATCGTTTCCCACCATGAGCCCAGCGAGTCGGCATCGGGTTTGACTGCGCTTTCCTTGATCATGCTGATCATTTCCGTCAGCACGTCTTTTACATCCCCGACGATGGGAATATCAACCCTCACACGCTTGGAGATGCTGGACGGGTCAATGTCGATGTGGATGATCTTGCGCTCGTTTTGCGCAAAGTGCTTGGGGTTGCCGATGACACGGTCATCAAACCGCGCGCCCACCGCCAGCAGTACATC
>DAOQRI010000223.1:0-5177 GCA_035355475.1 Rhodoferax sp.
GCAGGCCGCCAGCCTGGCCAGCGGCACCGCCGTAACGCGCGTGGGCCAGATTGACGCCGCGCCGGGCCTGCGCCTGATTGACGCACACGGCGCGCCGGTGGCCAACATTTTTGCATCATTCGACCATTTTGCGCACCGCCCGGGCTGATACAGTGCGCGCTACAACCGGAGCCTGCCATGCCTGATACCCGCGATACCACCCACACCGACGCCACCTTTCGCATCAGCCGCACGGTCGACGCGCCGCTGGAGATGGTGTGGAGGGCCTACACCGAGCAGGAGCCGCTGATGGCGTGGTTTGGCCCCAAGGGCTTTTCCATGCCGCACAGCCGGTACGACTTTCGCCCCGGCGGTGAGTTCCACTACTGCCTGCGCACGCCCACCGGGTTCGAGATGTGGGGCAAATGGGTGTTTGTGGACATCGTGGCGCCCACCACGTTGTCCATGATCATCAGTTTTTCCGATGCCCAGGGCGGTCTGACCCGCCACCCCATGTCGGCCGCCTGGCCTTTGAAAACCTTTTCCACCACGACGTTTGCCGATGTGGGCGGCAAGACCCAGATCACCATCGTGTGGGAACCGTACCAGTCCACTGCCGACGAAATATTTGCTTTCCAGTCGGGCCACGCATCCATGGCGCAGGGCTGCAACGGCACGTTTGAACAGCTGGACGAATACCTGGCGGGGCTGCCCCGCCCATGAACGAAGCGCATTCGGGCCCGCTGGCACAGCCCACGGCGGGCTTCATGCTGTCACACCCGGCGCACTGGATCGCGCTGGGCTTTGGCTCGGGTCTCTCGCGTATCGCCCCCGGTACGGCCGGCACGCTGTGGGCCTGGGTTTCCTTTGTGGTGCTGGCTCCGTGGATGACCGAGGCGCGCTGGGCGTTGGTGATTGCCCTGTCGCTGCCGCTGGGCTGGTGGGTCTGCAGTGTGACTGCCCGCAACATGGGCGTGCTGGACCCCGGCAGCATTGTGTGGGACGAGGTTGTTGCCTTCTGGCTGGTGCTGTGGCTGGTCATGCCCACCGGGCTGGTCGGTCAGGTGATGGCCTTTGGCCTGTTCCGTTTTTTTGATGCGGTCAAGCCCGGACCGGTTGGCTGGGCCGACGCGCTGTACCATGACCTGAACCCCGCAACCGACCCCGCAGCCTGGCGCAAAGCCGGCTTTGGCATCATGCTCGATGACCTGGTGGCTGCTGGCTGCACGGTGCTGGTGATTGCGCTGTGGCAGGCGGTGTAGGTCGAATCGTGCTCATGCCCGAACAAAGTCACGCAGGCGCCGCCGTGGCGCCGGCTCCGCCGCTGGCGCGTAGCCAACCCGCGCCCACATCTGCACGGTAGCACCTGGCTCGGTGGCCCCGACCAGAGCATGAATGGCGGCGTAGGGCTGCTGCTGTTCCGCATACTCCTGCAATGCCTGCGACAGCGGCTGCATTCCCAGTCCGTGGGCGGTGGCCGCCAGTTGCAGGCGCGCATAGGCACGCCCGGCGTTGATCTGCGTGGCTCGGGTGTTGTCGGCTGTGATCATCCACGCAAAACCTGGCGTGCTGGCCAGCTTGGCGTCGAATTCCTTGACCTGGCTGGTGGTCGCGTAGTCGTCCGGGGCTGGTGCGCGACTGCGGTCGAACAGGCCCAGGCGGTCCAGCGCCACGATCATCGGTGACGTCATGGAGAGCCCGTCACGGTGGGCGGCAATCTCGGACGCACCCACGCGCAACAGTTTGAACGATTCCATGATGGTGCGCGGCACCGTGAGCTCCACGCGCCAGGCATCCAGCGCAATGCGACGGTGCTGCTGCAATGCAGCGCCCTGCTCCAGTCCGGCATGCCCGACCCGGATCGACGGGCCAGCAGCCGCCTGCATCGCCTGCCAAGCCGCAAGCGGAATGGCGCGCGTGATGTCGTAGGCACTGCGGTTGGTGTGGCGGTCTAGGATCTGCGCAAACAACGGGTCTTTCGTCACCGTTGGGTCGGGTGTGAGGCGCACCTGTGCCACCGCTCGATTGTCAAGCGTCGTCGGACCGAAGGCCCCCTGCGGAAACAGCGCGATGTCGGCACGCAGACCGCGCTCGCGGGCCGCCAGGTCGAGCAGTTCCAGAAACGTACCGTGGCTCATCATGATCTGGCGCGACAGCGGATCGGTCTGGGGCAGCAGGCGGTTCAGGTCGCAGTACAGCGTGATCTGGTTGGGTGTGCCCAAATCGGCAATCCACGACTGCAGGTTGTGCGAGTGGGGGGCCAGGATGGCGTGGCTCAGTATCCACAGGCGCGGGTCGGCCTGTGCCGCCAGTTCCGCGTCGGGGCCGCGCCAGGCCTCGATGGCGTCTGGCGGCATGGCGGCGCCGCAGCCGCTCAACGACAGCGGTGCCAATGGGACCATGGGGGCCAAAGACCCGGCGCCCAAAACGCGCAAGAAACCCCGGCGTTGCAAGTGGGTTGACATGGTGATTTCCTTACCGAGGGGATTGAGCCAGAACCGGTATCGCGGATGCATGGTGCGCGCCCAGCAGCCCCAAGTCTGCCAGGGACTGTTCCAGCGCCTGCGCCAGCGGCGTGTGGGGTTCCGTGCCAATCAGGGCGCACAGTTTGTCGTTGGCCAGCGCATGCGGCGTGTTCCACAGGTAGCGCATCTCCAGCAAGGACACCCAGGTGGGCACAACCCAGGCGCCCAGCCGTATCACACTCCATGGCATGCTCTTCCAGCGCAGTTGTTCGTCCGGCCGAACCCAGCCTTGCGCGCGCGCAATGGGGTTGAGCAGGTCCAGCCAGCGCTGTCCCGTGAGCACATGTCCGGCGAAATGGTACACCTCAAACGGCTGCAATTGCGCGCGCCGCTCTGCCACCGCGACGAAGGTGCGCGCCAGATCCGGCAAATAGGCCCAACTGGTCGAGACCCCCATGGGGCCGGGGTAGGTCAGCGCACCTTTGCGCAGGTCCTTGGAGATGGACAGATCGAACCAGGTGCCCCGGCCGCCGCCAAAGAAGTCGCCAGAGCGGATGACAACGCCGCGCACGCCGATGGCCTGCATCTGCGCCTCCAGTGCGATGCGCACCTGACCCAGGACGGTGTGTGCGGCTTGGGGTGTGCCCTCGCGCAGCACCGGTGGCATGGTGGCGCCAAAGTTGTATATGTTGCCCGGAAGCATGAGCGTCGCACCCAGCAGACGGCACAGGGCGATGGCTGCGTCCATCATGGCAGGGCCTTGCGACTGCCAGGCCTGGTTGGTGTAGGCAGGGTTCAAAGCGTGGACGACGACACTGGCACCTTGCGCGGCACGGGTCAGTGTGGCGGTGTCGTTCAGGTCGATGGGTAGCCACTCGATCATGGGGTCGGTCGGGACGTCGGCTTCGGGGCGCAGTTGCCCCAGTACCCGCCAACCGGCGGCGGCAAACGCGCGGGCGGCGGCTAGGCCAAAACGGCCGCGGGAGCCCAGAATCAGTACGGTATGGTTGGTCATGGCAGGTTTCCTTCTGGTTGATAACTCCATTGTGTAAACAAGCGCGATCCAACACAATTGCATAAATGCACACAGTAGGTATGCGTTTATGAATATCGCCACAACCATCCCGTTTAACTGGAGCCTGATCCGCTCCTTCCTCGCTGCGCTGGACCAGGGCAGTTTGCTGGGCGCAGCGCGCCAGCTCAAAACCAGCCAGCCTACGCTGGGGCGCCACATTGCCGAACTGGAGAGTCAGCTCGGTGTCGTGCTGTTCGAACGCACCGGGCGCGGTCTGGTACCTACGGCCACTGCGCTGCAATTGGCCGAGGCGGCGCGGGAAATGGAAGCCGGAGCCATACAGTTGACCCGCACACTCAGTGGCGCGCAGATGCAAACCACCGGCACAGTGCGCATCACGGCCAGTGTGCCGGTCGCGGTGCAGTTGCTGCCGCCCATCCTGGCCCGCATGCGCCAGTCGTTGCCCGACATTCAGGTTGAACTGGTGTCGAGCAACCAGGTGTCCAACCTGTTGCGCCGCGAAGCGGACATCGCCGTGCGTATGGTGCGCCCCGAACAGGGCACGCTGGTGGCCAAAAAGATTGGCAGCGTGGGTGTCGGTGCCTATGCGCACCGCACCTACCTGGCCCGGCGAAGTCCCATCCGTCAGGCGACAGATCTGCTCCAGCATGACCTGATTGGCAGCGACGCCGACCCGTCCATCCTGCGTGGCTTCCATGCCATGGGCTATGCGGTGGGGCCAGAGGCTTTTGCTCTGCGAACCGATGACTTCATCGCTCAGTGGCAAGCGGTGCGTGCCGGTTTGGGGATCGGATTCATTGCCGACTACATGGCCCGTACCGACACGGATGTACTACCGGTGTTGAAGACCGTGCTCAAAATACCTGACCTGCCCATGTGGCTTGCCGTGCACCGTGAAATTCGCACCAGCGGGCGGATTCGCGCGGTCTATGATTTTCTGGCAGAGGCTTTGCCGCAGGCTATCGCGGCCGATTGAAGGGGGTGGTATTCGCTCAGGCCCCGTGGCACTTCTTGTACTTCTTCCCGCTGCCGCAATGGCAAGGGTCATTGCGTCCTGGCACCTCCGCGCGGCGCAGGGTTTCTACGCGCGGGCCTATGCCGCGCCAGATTTCGCGCAGGTCATAGACCGACCACACCGCGTCGGCAAACGCGTCGAGGCGGGCGCGGCTCATGGAGGGTGGGCCTTCCTCGGTGAACGGTGACAGTTCGGGTTCGTCCGCGTCGTCTTCGGTGAGCGCCACGATGGCCTGCAGCGCCACGTCATGCCACTTGGCGGCCTTCTTGTCGCTTGGCTCGGCCCACTCTTCGGGCCACGCCTCTACCGCGTACATAAAGCCCAGCGCCCATACCTGGGCAAACGCGGGCAGCGGGTCATTGGACAACTCGGCGCGCTCCGCCTCGGGCAGACTGGCCATGGCTCCGCGCACGTCCATGACCTCGGGGTGGTAGGCGGTTTCATCCTCCAGCGATTCGATGGGCGTGTCCAATGCAGCCTGCACCTCGGCAAAGCGCTGGTCCCAGATTTGCAGAAACCGCGCGCGCTGGGCTGCGTCGGCAAAGGAACCACCACCATCGTCCGCACTGTCGCCTTCACTCACCACCGATGGCGAATCCATTTCATCCCCGATGCCCAGCAGCACGTCCAGGTACTCCGGCTGGGCGATGGGGCGGCGGCAGCACACCAGCGCTGCCAGAAA
>DAOQRI010000224.1:0-5156 GCA_035355475.1 Rhodoferax sp.
TCCTGCGCGGCAAGACGACCGAGAAAGTCACCCAATACGGCCACACGGCGCTGAGCACCTTTGGCATTGGGGCGGACTTCAGCGAAATCCAGTTGCGCGGGGTATTGCGCCAGCTGATTGCCCTTGGCGCGGTGGCAGTGGATGCGCAGGCGTTCAACACTTTGCAGCTCACCGAGCAGTCCCGCTCCGTGTTGCGAGGCGAACTATCGGTGCAACTGCGCGAATCGGTATCCACCCCGGCCAGCCGCAAGACCAAGCGTTCGGGCGCGGGGACCGCGGCGATCAAGGCGCCGATTGCGCTGGACGGTGAAGGATTAATCCGATACGCGGCGCTCAAGGCATGGCGCGCCGAGGTTGCGCGTGAGCACAATCTGCCTGCCTACGTGATTTTTCATGATGCGACGCTGGCTGCCATTGCCAAACGTGCTCCGCAAACCCTGGATGATCTCCAGGGTATTAGTGGTATGGGGGTAAAGAAGCTGGAAGCCTACGCGCAGGAAGTGCTACGCGTGGTGGCAAGTTAAACCGTAGAGCCGTGGCGAAAGCAGGTCTCGTAGGACATGGCGGCGCCGGACATGGTGTTTTGCAGGCGGGCGATCGCGCGGCTGTGGCGGGTGCCGCCCTTGGCGTCGCACACGTGCTGTTTGTGGTGTTGGATCAGGTGCTGCAATTTGTTGCGGCAGGCATCCAACACGCCGGCAAAGTTCAGCGCGATATAAGCGGAATGGTCAGCATTGGTCTGACGAAACTCGTCTGACCAGTAGTCAAACAGCTGCCATTGGTAAGTGCCTTTTTCAGGTACTTTGATCGTTTCTTTGTTCATGTCAACACGTCAAAATGGTGAAAAATGGACACTTTCAAGTCATCTGGCAAGTCTCTCAACCCGCCTGCCGCTTGGTTCTGGCGTCCGCTTACACCTAAGACGGATGACCCCGCCAGTCGGTTGACAAGACAACAAAAAATCGTGTTTCGGCCCGGTTTCAGGGCGTAAAGCCCATGGCGCGCGCGTCCCGAACCTCGGGTTTGATGCGGTGCTCCGCCTCCAGTTGCTCCAGAAATTCTTCCGGGTCCATGGGAATATCCAAAATCGCGGCCTGGCGCTTCACCGCTGCGAAGTCCCCCACACAAAGGTGGTCCAGGTTTGCCAGGCGCTTGGCCATGCCCTGCGCCACCCGCGTGGCATCTCCGGCAAAAACCTCGGCCGCAAAGAGGGTCAGCCGCTGCGCCCGGGTCAGCGCCTGAAACTGGATTTTGAAGGTAAACCTGCGCAGCGCCGCCTGGTCAATGCGATCCATCAGGTTCGTGGTACAGATAAAGATGCCATGAAAACGCTCCATGCCCTGCAGCATTTCATTCACTTCGGACACCTCGTGGTTGCGCTGTGCTCCCCTGCGGTCCTGCAGGAAGCTGTCGGCTTCGTCGAGTAGCAGGATCGCGTTTTCGGCTTCCGCTTCACGGAACATGGCGGCCATGTTCTGCTCAGTCTCGCCAACATACTTGCTCATCAGGTCGCTGGCCCGGCGCACATTCAGCGGCTGGGCCAGCGTGCTGGCGATGTGTTCGGCCAGCGCGGTCTTGCCAGTGCCGGGCGGGCCATAGAAGCACAAGGTGCCGTGACCACGCGCCTGCAAGGCCTGCACCATGCGCGGAATCTCGAACCGGCTTTGTACGTTGAGCAAGGCCATGTCGTAGGCTTCAGGCCCGTCGGGGCGCGCACCGTCCTGCATGCGGTTCCCCAGTGCCCGGTCGGCATTCTTGAGCTGGCGCTCGATCAGCCCTTCCAGATCAGCCCCCGCGCGTTCCGTCGCACTGGGACCGGCCAGATCGGCAAACCGTACTGCCGTTCGGATCTGGGCTGGAGTGAGCCCTTTGCGGCGGGTCAGCCGGGCAACAAATGCGTCCGACACGGCCACCCCCGACAGGGTCTTGCGCACCAGTTCCTCTCGCGCACCGGGCGGGGGCGACTTAAGCTCCAGGTGGTACGCAAAGCGGCGGCGAAACGCCGGGTCGATCTGCTCAATGCGGTTGGTCACCCAAATGGTGGGCACGACGTTGGACTCCAGCACCTGGTTCACCCACGCCTTGCCGCTGACACTGCCGCTGGACGGGGTCGCCACCGTTTCGGCCCGTGTCATCCACTGCACGGCTTCGCTGGAGAGCGGCGGAAACACGTCTTCCACTTCATCAAACAGCAGCGCGGCCTGGGCGCTGCCCTTGAGGAAAACCTGGGCAATCTGCAACGAGCGGTAGCGGTCGCGCCCACTCAGGGAATTGCCGTCGCGGTCGGCGTACTCCACTTCAAACAGTTCCAGCCCGGCCGCCTGCGCGACCACTTTGGCCAGTTCGGTCTTGCCGGTGCCTGGCGGCCCGTACAACAGAACATTGATGCCGACCTCCTGGCGGGAAACCGCGTTGGCCAGCAGGGTGCACAGGACCTGCGCATCGTCAGCCACAAAGGCAAAGTCATCCACAGTCAACCTGCTCTTGGTCGATAAGCGGGTAAAGACTGCCATCAGCTCGGCCTGGTCCCGGTACTGGCGCATCAAAACCGGCGGCAGTTTCTCGCTGACTTTCATCAGGTCTGCCAGGTCGGTGATGTTGTGCTCCGAAATCAGGTTCTCGACCAGGCCAATGCGCTCGAGGCGCGAGCCAGCCCGCAGGGCGTCGGCCACCTGGTCGGGGTTCACACCCGCCACTTCGGCAATGGCGGCATAGGCCTCCGGTGCATTGTTGACCTTGAACTCGACCAGGATGCTGCGCATGTCGCGCTGGTAGCGGGCCAGCGTTCCATAGAGCAGGAGGGCGCGTTCGGCCTTGTTGAGCTGCAGCAGGCCCGCCAGCGCATTGATGTTTTTCTCCACCAGGGTGTTTTGGCGCTTGAGTGAGTGACTCAACCATTCGCCGGTTACCGTCAGCACCGAAATCAGGTCCTTGGGCTGGTCCTTGGCGTATTCGTCCAAAAAGAAGAACAGTGTGGCTTCATCGTACGGGCCGCGCCACGCGCCATGGCGGGCAAGAAATTCGCTGGGTTCGAGCGCCTCGTGACCGCGCCAGAGTTCGTTGCTGACGCAGCGCCGCGCCAAGAACTCTCTCAGCCGCGCCAGCACGGACAAGGGCCACACCAGATGGCGCCCGGCCAGCCCCACAATGCCATTGAAGTCCCGCCGAATGTTCAGGCTTGCGCCCTGGCGCGCCGCCAGGGTGAGCACAAAGTGCGAGCACATCAAGTCCAACACCGGCGCCTCCAAGAGGCCCGGTGAGGCAATCAGGTGCCCGCCCAAGGGCTGGGTCAGCAAACGCTTGGCCATCAAACGCCTCCGGCTCAGTGCAGTACGGGTTCACCATACCGCAGTCTGGCGCAAGATGGAAGCCTTGCCCACAAGATTTCGCACCAAATTGGTTCCGCGCAGCTGCGCTGAAAAGACCTGACAATGGCGCCATGATTCAACTTGCCGACATTCTTGCCGCTGCGCAGCGCCTTCAGGGGCACATCCTGCAGACCCCTTGCGTGGCTTCGAAAACACTGTCCGATATCACTGGCGCACAGGTTTTTCTGAAGTTTGAAAACCTGCAATTCACCGCGTCGTTCAAGGAGCGCGGGGCCTGCAACCGGCTCGCCCAGCTCAAGCCTGAGCAGTCTGCCCAGGGCGTGATTGCCATGAGCGCGGGCAACCATGCGCAAGGCGTTGCGTACCACGCACAGCGACTGGGTTTGCATGCGGTGATCGTGATGCCGCGCTTCACACCCGGCGTCAAGGTAGACCGCACACGCGGGTTTGGTGCCGAGGTCATTCTGCATGGAGACACGCTGGAAGAAGCCCGCACACACGCGTTTGCACTGGCCGAGCAGCGTCAGTTGACCTTTGTGCACCCATACGATGACGAAGCCATCGTCGCCGGGCAAGGCACAGTGGCGCTGGAAATGCTGGAGGAAGTTCCGGATTTGGACACGCTGGTGGTGGCCATCGGCGGTGGCGGGCTAATATCCGGCATGGCCACTGCGGCCAAGGCCCTGAAGCCCGGCATCGAAGTGGTGGGCATTCAAACGGTGCGTTTTCCGGCTATGTTCAATGCCATCAAGGGCGCACAGCATCCGCAGGGGACAAGTTCCATTGCAGAGGGCATTGCGGTGGGTACACCCGGACGCATTCCCATGGAGATCATCCGCCAGCGCGTCGATGACTTGGTACTGGTGGATGAGGGCGACATCGAGCAGGCCCTGGTGATGTTGCTGGAAGTGGAAAAGACCCTGGTGGAGGGGGCCGGCGCCGTGGGACTTGCGGCGCTGCTGAAATATCCCGAGCGCTTCAAGGGCAAACGCGTGGGACTGGTGCTGTGCGGTGGCAATATCGACCCGCTGCTGTTGGCCGCCATTATTGAGCGCGGTATGGTGCGCGCCGGTCGGTTGGCCCGCATCCGGGTGGGCGCACGGGATGTGCCTGGCTCCCTGGCCCGCATTACCGCGATGGTGGCCGAAGCCGGAGCCAATATTGAGGAAGTGCACCACCAGCGGGCGTTTACCACGCTATCGGCCCAGAATGCCGAGATCGAACTGGTGGTACAGACGCGCGGCCACGCTCACGTCAATGACGTATTGCTGCTGTTGTGCCAGGCAGGCTTTGACGCCCAACTGGGATAGCGTCCAGCACAGATCCAGCCGACACAGTCGCTGTGAAGGCAAGCAAGCGTGGGATGCGACCTCACGAAGTAGGGCTTAGCTTCATGCATAACCTCATGCATGGTTTGCATAGTTTTCAGACGTAACTGCTAGGTAACCCAGGTACCGTTTCTTAAAATATTGATCCTTCCCAAATTTTCTTGACCAGGTATTGGTGGGGTCTGCGTATCACTTGGGTCGGGCGGAAACCGTTTTCTCAAAGTCAGAGCACCGCTTTCATTTTGAAAAGACGATTTTCAAACTAGGAGCTTTACTTATGAACGCACCCGCGATGCAGGGCTTGAATCTCAACGCCCCCAGCTACGTCAAGAACGCCAAACTTATTGCATGGGTGTCCGAAATGGCCGCCCTCACCAAGCCGGCTGCCATTTACTGGTGCGATGGCTCCGATGAGGAATACCAGCGCCTGTGCCAGCAATTGGTCGATGGTGGCACCTTCAAAAAGTTGAACCCGGCCAAGCGCCCCAACTCATTCCTG
>DAOQRI010000225.1:0-5133 GCA_035355475.1 Rhodoferax sp.
CCGTGCGGAACACCCGCAGCCTGGCGGCGCCAAGACTTCACTCACCCAATACAAGATTGACGTCTGGCAGACCGAACAAGGCTTGCCGCTGAACACGGTGCAATCCCTGTTTCAGACCCGCGACGGCTACCTCTGGGTTGGTACGGCGGGCGGAATTGCGCGTTTCGACGGGGTGCGCTTCACCACCTTTGACTCCACGCGCGCGCCAGAAATGGCCTCACAACCCATTTTTGGTTTCATGGAGGATGCGCAGGGCAGGCTGTGGGTGGGTCACACCAAGGGGGCTGCGGTCTACAGTGATGGCATTTTCAAGACCGCCATTTCGGCCGAGGTGACCAATGGCCGTCGGGTCTGGAGCTTTGCACAGGCCAGTGATGGCGCTGTCTGGGCCGCAACCGAGAATGGTCTGGTGCGGTGGGACAAGGGCGTGACCAAGCTGTACCAACAGCCCCATGGCTTGCCCACCAACCGCTTGCGTTCTTTGGCATTTGACACGGAGGGCACGCTGTGGATTGGCACCTCTGGCGGCGGGCTGGTGTCGTTTGCGGCCGAAAAATTTCAGGTGCACAACCCGGGCAACGGATTTCCGCACCTGGAGGTGCGCGCCGTGCTGGCCGATCCGGCCGGTGGGGTCTGGGCGGCCACGGCCGGGGGTGGCCTGGCCCATATACACCACGGAAGCATCAAGACTTTTACGGTGGCCGACGGACTACCCACCGACCAACTCACCAGCCTTGCACGCGACGCGCAGGGCTCGCTGTGGATAGGCACCTGGGGCTCCGGCGTGAGCCGTTTGAGCGAAGGGCGCTTCACCTCCATCTCAACGGCGGGCGGCTTAACAGGAGAACACATCTGGTCGCTGCAGATTGACCGGGAAGGCAGCGTCTGGGTGGGAACCTGGGTAGGCGGTCTGAACCGGATGCGCAACCGGCCCTTCATGGTGATGGGTACGCCCGAGGGGCTATCGGGCGACAACACGCGCGCGGTGCTACATGCCCGCAATGGCGTGACATGGATCGGCACGGCCGGTGGTGGCCTCAGCCGCATCGAAGGCGGCCAGGTGAAGACCCTGCGCAAGAAGGACGGCTTGCCATCCGACGACATCTCCAGCCTGATGGAGGACCGGGAAGGCGCGCTGTGGGTAGGCACCTACACGGCGGGTGTGGCGCGAATGAGCCCAGCCGGGCGTTTTACTGTTTTTGGCGCCGCGCAGGGGCTGCCCCATGCCGAAGTGCGGGTGTTGTACCAGGACAGCAAAGGCGTTGTATGGGCGGGCACGCGCGCCGGTCTGGCCCGATTCAATGCCAACGGATTTAGCGCAGTGCACGTTGAAGGGGCGCCTGTTGAAGGCGTAACCACGTTGCTGGAAGACCGCAGCGGAACGCTGTGGCTGGGAACTCCAGGGCAGGGCCTGTACCGCCTGCGTGACGGAAGTTTCAGCAAATTGACCACTGAGAACGGCTTGCTGTCGAACTGGATCATGTCTCTACACGAAGACGCCGCATCAAGCCTGTGGATCGGTACCAGTGGAATGGGACTGAACCGCCTGCGCGATGGCAAACTAACGGCCATTCGCCCGACCGACGGACTATGGGACGGCAGCGCATTGACCATTCTGGAGGACCGCACCGGCCGGTTCTGGATGACCTGCAACCGGGGCTTCTACAGCGTGCCGCGCGCTGAGCTGGACGCTTTTGTGGAGGGCCGCCTGGACAAGGTCACCGCCACGGGTTACGGCCCGGGCGACGCCCTGCGCAGCACCTCCTTTGCCGGGGGCCTGCAGCCCGCCGGTGGCATGGATAACCACGGCAACGTGTGGCTGCCATCCGCCAATGGTCTGGTCATCGTGGACCCCTTGAACCTGCCAGGATCGGGCCAGCCGCCAGTCGTCAACATCGAAAACATCCTGGTGGACGGTGTCGTGCAGCCTGCCACGTCGGAAGTCGTGCTGCCACCGGGCTCAGCGCCCCTGGCCATCCGCTACACCGCCATGACCCTGCAAAATGCCGACCGGGCGCGGTTTCGCTACCAGGTGGAAGGCCTTACCCGGGACTGGGTGGACGCGGGTCGTGGCCGCGAAGCGGCATTTCCGGCCCTGCCGCATGGCCAGTACCGGCTGCGCCTGGGTGCAACCCTGGACGGCCAGCGCTGGAGCGAGCTGAAAGACGGCTTGCCCATCACCGTGCGTCCGTATGCTTACCAGACGGTCTGGTTCCGGGTGCTGGCTGTTTTGGCAACCGGGGTCGCCATCGTTGTGCTGTTTCGCCTGCGCACCCGTGGCCTGCGCCGCCGACAGACGGAGATGGAGCGTCTGGTTGCGCAGCGGACGGAAGAGTTGCGGCTTGCCAACGAACACCTGTCACGCCTGTCGTTCACCGACGTAACCACTGGCCTGGCCAACCGCAGGCGCTTTGATGAGGCGCTGGAGCAGGAGTGGCGCCGCGCTGCACGCACGCAAACGCCGCTGGCCGTGGTGATGGCCGATATCGACAGCTTCAAGCAATACAACGACACCCTGGGCCATCCGCAGGGGGACAAGTGCCTGGCCGCGGTGGCCAATGTGTTTGTCGAGTCGGTAGGCCGTGCCGGCGACCTGGCCGCGCGCTACGGCGGAGAAGAATTCGTCGTACTGATTCCGGGCACTGACCACGCCGGAGCCCTGTCGATTGCCGAGAGCCTGCGCTCGGCCTGCGAGGCGCGGGCCATTGCCCACCCGAACTCGCCAGTAGGTCCGGTGGTGACCATCAGCCTGGGGGTCGCGTCGTGCATTCCGTCAGACGATATTTCACCCACTTTCCTGGTGTCAGAAGCCGATGCCGCGCTCTACCGGGCGAAGCTCGAGGGTCGCAACCGGGTTCGCTAGTGTTGTTGAATTGCTATTACTCTGATAGCTTTTCATGCATATTCGACGGGGGCTAGAGGCCGATTTGGCCCCTAAATCTGACTACGCCGTCAGACGCGCTGCATCGCGCGCTGCCACGCGCCCTTCGTCGGTGGGCACCACCCACACTTCTACGGTGCTGTGCGGAAGGTGCACGGCCATCACCGCATCACCGACGGCGATGGCATTAAGGGCCGGGTCGATCTGCACTCCCAGGTAGGCCAGCTTCGCGCAGACATCGGCGCGCAGCACCGCATCATGCTCACCGATGCCACCGCTGAAGGCCAGCACATCCAGACCGCCCATGCAGGCTATCAGGGCGCCGGCTTCGCGTACCACCCGGTGGGTGAACATGGCGATGGCCTTTTGGGCAGCCGGGCGGGACTCGGCGCGCAGGCGGCGCATATCGGCAGAAATACCGGACACGCCCAGCAGGCCGCTTTGCTTGTACAGCAGGTTTTGCAGGCGTTTGTGGTCCCAGCCCTGCTCCAGCAGGTAGAGGATGACGCCGGGGTCCAGCGCGCCGGTGCGGGTACCCATCATCAGACCATCGACCGCAGAGAAGCCCATGGTGGTGGCGCAGCTCTTGCCATCGCGCGCGGCGCACAGACTGGCGCCGTTGCCCAGGTGGGCCATCAGCACATGGCCACGGGCACGCGGGCTGCGCTCCAGCAGCGTATCCATGATGAATTGGTACGACAAGCCGTGGAAGCCATAGCGGCGCACGCCCTCGTCCGCCAGCGCCTGTGGCAGGGCAAACGCATAGTCCACTTCGGCCAGCGTGGCGTGAAAAGCCGTGTCAAAACAGGCGATCTGCGGCAACTCGGGAAATGCCTGCTGGAAGGCACGCACGCCTTCCAGGTTGTGCGGCTGGTGCAGGGGCGCCAGTGAGTTCAATTGGGTGAGTCGTGCCAGCACCTCGGGCGTGACGATGACACTGGCAGAAAAATCCGCGCCACCGTGCACCACACGGTGCGCCACGGCCTCAATGGCAGGCACACCGGCCTCGGTGGCCAGCAGATTGCGCAAGGCCACCAGGGCCCGCGCGAAGGAGCTGCCCTCTCCGGCAGGCAAGGCCTGTTTGTGCGAATTGCCGTTGAATGACCAGCCCATCTCGGGCGAGCCGCCCGGCTCCAGACCCTGGATGTTGCCGCTGAGCACACTGGGCAAGGCCTGCGTACCGTGGCGGGGATGCAGGGAGAATTTGAGAGTCGATGAGCCTGCGTTAACTGCGAGTATGGCCATGTTGATTTCCGTAATTACTCTTTTTCTTTCCAGACCTTGCGGGCATGGGTGCGCCGCGCGTTGTGCGCTGCCAGCAAAGCCAGCAGGGCGGAGGATACCCGGTTGGTGGGGCCGTCGGCCCGGCTGGTCAGCGCAATGGGAATGCGTGCGCCCAGCACCAGGCCGGAGCCGGATGCACCGGCCAGATATTCCAGCTGCTTGGCAAGCATGTTGCCGCTTTCCAGATCGGGTACGGCCATGATGTCGGCGTTGCCGGCCACCAAGGAGTGGATGTGTTTGATCTCGGCGGCTTCGCTGGAGATGGCGTTGTCAAAGGCCAGAGGGCCGTCCAGGATACCGCCGGTGATCTGGCCACGGTCCGCCATCTTGCACAGGGCGGCCGCGTCAATGGTGGACGGAATGCTGGGGTTGACGGTTTCCACCGCCGACAAAATCGCGACCTTGGGCTCATCCACGCCCATGATGCGGGCAAAGTCGATAGCGTTCTGGATGATGTCCACCTTCTCGGCCAGCGTGGGGTGAATGTTGAGCGCCGCGTCGGTAATGAGCAGGGGTTTGCTGTACAGCGGAATATCAAACCGGAACACATGGGACATGCGACGCCCGGTGCGCAGCGTGGGCTGCTTGAGCACGGCGAGGATCAGCTCGTCGGTGTGCAGGCTGCCTTTCATGATGACTTCCACGTCGCCCTTGGCCGCCAAGGTGGCAGCCATCTCGGCCGCAGCGTGGCTGTGCTCGACGGAAATAATTTCAACCCCGGTGAGGTCAATGCCGCCCTCAGCTGCCAGGTGGCGGATGCGCACCTCGGGTCCAATCAGCACCGGGATGATCAGGCCGTAGCGGGCCGAGTCCATGGCACCGCTGAGCGAGCCAATGTCGCACGGGTGCACCACCGCACAGCGCACAGCCTCCAGGTCTTTGCCCAGCGCCAGCAGGTCCTTGAACCGGGCTTCGGGGTCAAACAGCTGGATCTGCGGGCGACTGACCTTGGGCAGGCGCACTTTCTT
>DAOQRI010000226.1:0-5117 GCA_035355475.1 Rhodoferax sp.
CTACTTTCGCCACCTGCGTACCGCCTATGCTGCCGAGCTGGACGACCTGACTTTCGATTCAGAAGGCAAGAACGTTCTGGACAAGCGTCTGGTCCAGCGCCGCAAGGAAATGGACTTTCTGATGCAAATGATGGAGGTCAGCCCCGAAATGGTGGCAGCCGTTTTTCACAACGGGTTCCGCTTCACCTCGCCCGCCGCCATGAACCACCTTGTGACGCTGGAGTCCGACGAGTTTCCCGAGTGGGAAAGTCTGACCCATGCCTTTGAAATGGCTCCGTGGACCCGGCCACTGGTGGAAACCGTGCAGAAGCAATCCATGGGCGACTGGTTTCTGACGGTGGCTGCGGCTCTGGAGTACCTGTTCTACAAACCCGAACACGCTCCAGCCAGCGAGACCGCCGAGTCAGAAGAAGACGACAAAGACGGTAGCGACAACGAGCCCATGGATGAAGAGGAGCGCGACGCCCAGGCCCGTGAAGAAGCCGGTGCCGACTGGATGGTCGAGCAAGGCTTTGACCGCAAGGAGTAATCGTTATGAGCAACCTTGCCCTGATTGCCAAAACCCAAAGCCTGATTGCTGCTGGCGACATCGTTGGCGCCGAATCGGCTCTGGTGGAACTGGCTGATACCGAGGGCGACCGCGCCTTGATGGTGGTGCTCGAACAATTGCCCGCCAAAGACATTCTGGCCGTGATCCGCGAGTACGACAACTCCAGGGAATCCGTCGTCAACCTGCTGGTCACCCCCGAGATTTTTGCCCGCGCGGTGGTCATCGAGAAGCAATACAAAGACCTGACGCGCACCCATCTGCGCGGCATGATGAACTCGGTCATCTTTCGTGAGGATGCCGATCCGGTCGAATTTCTGACTGCCATCGGCGATCTGGAAGGCGGCAGCGAAGCCATGGCGGACTACTTCACCGAAAAGTGGAGCCGCATTGAGGCCTTTGCGCGCACAGGGACCTTCGATGCCGTGGAGGATGACGGCGACATGCTGTCGGAAACCGCCCTGCTCTCAAGTGCCTACGTGCCGGCCAAGCTGGAACTGGACGAAGTGGCCGATCAGGACTGGATGCAAATGGCCTGGCTGCTGCGCTACCAGTGCCCTGACCTGTTCATTGAAACCGTCATGGTGTTGCGTGCCAAAGCCCGGGCCCATGACCTGGGTCTGGATGAGGAAGAAGAAGCCGAGGAAGAGGACGACGGCAAGGTCGAAACTGGCGACACCGACCGTGGCAAGGCCACACCGGCCGCGCGTGAAGACGACGAGGAATCCGCCATTTGAGCCCGCACAGCGTTTCGCTGTTTGACGCCCGGCCTTACTTTGAGAAGGCCCTGGTATATGGCGTGCAGCACGGCATTCTGGACACTGCCAAACTGGAAGCCATTCGCAACGAGGCACCCAAGGGCATGGTGCAGATCGCACGCTATTTCGGCACCGAGTTCCTGCGTCCGGAACTGGAAAAAGCCAGGGACCGCATGGTCAACCTGGTCAGTCTGTACCTGGAAGACAGCACCAACGGCGACCTGCTGCTGGCGGCGCAGTCCTTACGCGACCATTCCTTCCTGTCGCGCTCCAAATGCGGCTCGGACATGCTCAAGGCATTGATTGCCATGCCGCAAAACAGCCATTTCGGGATGCATGACTCTGGCGGATTTTCCGACGAACACATTCCCCTTCTGGCCAAGTGGTCCTTGCGATCCCTGGCGGAATACCAGGCCGAGTTCGCCTTGCGCAGCCAGATTGCGCTGATGGTGGAGGCCGCCATCTGGTTTGCCGAAGCGCTGGGTCTGGACAGGGTCGATCTCGAAGAGGCAGGCAAAGACGCCGAGGCGGTCATCCGAACGGGCCTATTGACACTGGCCACGCGGCGCAAGGATATGCCGGACTGGGTCGCATTTGAAAAGATGGTCGTAGCGCTTCGCAAGAAGCCGGCTGGCACTTCAGCAGGCCTGGCCATGCCCAAAGGCCTGCCGGAAAAATACCAACAGGCCGTGGAGCATGTGCGTCAGTCCGTGCTGACCGATATGCCCAGAATTCTCGACGCTGACATCTCACCACGCAAGCTATTCGACCAGACGCCCGCATACATGGGCCGCTATTTTTGGCTGGAAGACCCGTTGAGTGAAGTCGATCACTTTGAGCGCACCACGTCTGCCGTTTGGGACAAAGCCACCAGCGGTCACGGCGATGACAGCTCGCTGCTCACCCTGTTTCTGTGTCTGGCCGCCAGCAGCCCGCCCAAGACGCTTTTGACCGAAAAGGCGGCCGCAAGCCTGGTGCGCAAAATCCGCAAGTTCGGCTTGAAGCCCGAGCTTGCCAATCAATTCATCCAGGACCATGCACCCCAGACCCAACAGGCCGACTATCGGGACCTGTGGGAGGCGTTTCAGTCAGAAGCGTTGCCCACGCTGCAAAGCGATTTTGACTACGCGCTCAAAGATGCCTTGGCACTGCTGCGGCGTGAGTGCAATATAGGTGCCTAAGATCATGGAGCAGACCCCAGATTGTCCCGCCCGCCCGAATCCGCTACAGTGATACGAGCGCAGCTAACGGAGGAAGACTTTATGACCAAAAAAACACAAGAACAGACGGCCCCCAGCACACCTGAAACGGATCGGTACATGCCCGGCGACCCCATTCCAGTCCCCCACGCTGTAGAGGCTGATTCTGAATCTGCCTGGGCACATTTCACTGCGGATCTTGCTGACGGTGAGCCCGATTTTGCAGACACGGTGCCCGCATCTGCACAAGAACGCGAAGCCAAATAGCAAACATTCTCAACGAACGTCCAACCCGCCCATTCCATGCAACTCAATCGCCTAGTCCTCGCTTCACTTACGCTGGTCGCACTTCTGATGGTCGGCTGCTCCAAACAGGAGACTGCACAACCTGGTGACTCCACCAGCAAGCGCGAAGTCAGCGTTCAGACAGTCTCCGCCGAAGCCAAGGGCTTCACCGTGGGCGCCCTGATGAGCGCCAATACCGCCTATGTTTTCTTTGACCCCCAATGCCCCCATTGCGGCCACCTGTGGCAAGCTTCCCTGCCACTGCACAAGCGGGTCAAGTTCGTGTGGATACCGGTGGCGTGGATCAATGCATCCAGTCTGCCGCAAGGTGCCGCGTTGATGTCAGCCGTGAATCCGGTGGATCTGATGACCGAGCATGAAACTTCTTTGCTCGCCGGCAAAGGTGGCATTGCCGCATCCGCCAGCATTGCCTCCAGCATGGAGCAATCCATCAAAGCCAATACCAAACTTCTCAATTCCCTTGGTGCCGAGTCGGTACCGTTCGTTGTGGTCAAAAATGCCACTACGGGCCAAACCATCTCCCGAAGCGGCGCCCTGTCAACGGCTGCTCTGGCCGAGATGATCGGGGTCGACCCGTCCTGACCTGCACCAACGCGTTGGCCGCTATTGCGGCTTGGCGTTCAGCGCTTTTTCTAGCGCAGCAACCAGGTTGCTGTTGTCCGGCTCCACATTGCTGGCATAGCTGGCAGCCACTTTACCGTTGCGGTCCACCAGGAATTTGTGAAAATTCCACCGGGGTTCTGCCTTGGTTGCCTTGAAAAAGTCTGAGTACAGGGCGTTGCGCTCGACACCCTTGACATCCGACTTGGCAAACATCGGGAACTTCACACCATAGGTGTTGAAACAGAAGTCTGCAATTTCCCTGGAAGTACCTGGCTCCTGCTTGCCAAACTCGTTGGACGGAAAACCCAGCACTACCAGCCCCCTGGCCTGGTACTTGGCGTACATCGCCTCCAGACCCTGGTACTGGCCGGTGAAGCCGCAATAGCTGGCCGTGTTCACCACCAACAGGACTTTGCCAGCGTACTGGCACAGGTTCTGGGGTGCGTCATCCTGCAGGCGGGGAAACTGGTGTTGCAGAAGGGCTGGACAGGTAGCCGGCGCTGCAGCTTGAACCGGAGCTGCCGGCGGTGTCTGTGCCAGTGACGCCGAAGCGGCGGCAAGCCCGAGCACTGCAGCCCATAGAACCCGTGCAAGAAAGCGTAGTGTGGTCATGGTCAGATCCCTTTCTTGATCATTGTGACGAGTTGGTCGAGCGCCGTGCCCCATCCCCCTTCAAAACCCATCGCAGCGTGTTGTTTGCAACCGGCTTCGTCCGCGTGGATGACGGTCGCGGTGTAGCATGTGCCTTGCGCATGGTCTGCCAGTTGGACCGTGGCGGTGAACAGGAACTCCGCGTCATCGGAGCCGCAGGTTGCGGTCGGTTTGCTCGGCCGGTACCCCGCCTGCAGGGCATTGGTCCACACCAGCTTCTCGTTGGGTACGACTTCAAGATAGCAGCCTTCATTGGGAAATTCAAGCCCCTCGGGTGACTGCATGGTCGTACGGAACGCGCCACCGGGACGCAGGTCGATTGCACAGGCAATGGTCTTCCAAGGCAAGGGACAGAACCAGGGCTTGAGCAGTTCCGGCTCTGTCCAGGCACGCCACACCAGAGATCGGGGCACATCGACGACACGCGTGAAGCTGAGGTCCAGTTTTGAGTCGGGTTGGTAGGTTGGCCTCATGTTTTGTCTCCTTTGGTTGACGTTGGGTCTGTCGCCCCGTCGCGGTGTCAAATCCGAGCGCGCTCAATCAACGCCGCGCGCGAGACGTACGGTGTAGACGACGGAGATAATCTTCCAGCCTTGTTCTGTCCGCACAAGCAGCCACTTCTCTCGGCCGCCGTTGGTCGGTTTTGCGTTGGACAGGTATACGTAATCAAACGAAACGGACGCCACCTCGCCATCGGTATCGACCTGGATATCCGAGAACGTCTCCTCTTCGTGGTCGCGACTGGCGACGATATCGTCAATGAAAGCGACGAAGTTATTGTCCGGGCGATGCCGGGCCTTGATGGCCTGGGGTCGGGTGGTTCGAATGCGTTCTAGGCTTGGGTCGTCAACGACAGATTGCCAGGTGATCGCCTCGGGCTTGTCCGAGAAAAACAAGCCCATGAAGGCGGCCTTGTTTTTCTGGATGATCGAAGTTCTGAAGGTCTCTACGACCTGCCGAACAGCCACCAGGTCTTCTGCGACATTCGCCGTTTGAAGCGTACCACGGCATCCCGTGCCAAGCGCCATCGACGCGATGACTGCCAACAATAGG
>DAOQRI010000227.1:0-5107 GCA_035355475.1 Rhodoferax sp.
ATGACACGCTCCGACCTTGTTGAAGAACTCGCCAACCGGTTTGGCCAGCTCACCCATCGCGATGCAGAATTTGCCGTCAAGGCCATTCTGGACGCCATGAACGATGCATTGGTTGCCGGACACCGTATTGAGATTCGTGGTTTTGGCAGTTTCTCCATCAGCCACCGCCCTCCCCGCATGGGTCGCAATCCGCGCAGCGGCGAAAGCGTGGCCATCCCCGAAAAGCGCGTACCGCATTTCAAACCCGGCAAGGCCCTGCGAGAGTCGGTTGATCAGCGCACTGCTGAACTCGAAGGCAAGAACAAGTCTTGATGCCTATTAGAATCTTCCGCTACCGGGGAGACTAATGAAACACGTTTTATGGTTCTTTAAGTGGACACTTAAAGCAGCCATTTTTTTTACCCTATTCGCTTTCGCGCTGAACAACCAGCACGATGTCACTGTGCGATTTTTCTTCGGCCAGCAGTGGACTGCACCGCTGGTGCTGGTGGTGCTGAGCGCTTTTTCAGTGGGACTTCTGATCGGCGTTCTGGGTATGGTTCCCCGATGGTGGCGACACCGCAGGGCCGCCGCTGCGGCGCGCCGCAGCGCTGCTAACCTGAGCGCCCCACCGGAGAAAGCACTCCCCTCACAGGCGCCCTATGGAATTTGACCTCAGCCTAATCCTGCTGGCGCTGCCAGTGGCCTTTGTTCTGGGCTGGATGGCATCACGCTTTGACATGCGCCAGTTGCGCATGGAAAACCGGCAGGCGCCCAAGGCCTATTTCAAGGGCTTGAATTTCCTGCTCAATGAGCAGCAGGACAAGGCCATCGATGCCTTCATCGAAGCGGTTCAGAGTGACCCGGATACGTCTGAATTGCACTTTGCACTGGGCAACCTATTCCGTCGCCGGGGCGAATACGAACGCGCTGTGCGTGTGCACCAGCACCTGCTTTCCCGTGGCGACCTGACCCTGGATGACCGCCACCGCGCGCAGCATGCATTGGCGCTGGACTATCTGAAGGCCGGCTTGCTCGACCGTGCCGAAGAAGCTTTGCTCAAGCTCGAAGGCACGCGGTTTGAGGGACAGGCGCGCATGGCGCTGCTGGCGAATTACGAGCGCTCCCGCGATTGGGAACACGCTGCAACCATCGCCCAGCGACTCGAATCCAACGGCCAAGGCAGCTTCAAAGGCCGCCTATCGCATTACCTGTGCGAACAGGCCGCTACCTGTGCCGCTGCCAAGGACCTGCCGCAAGCTATTACCTACCTCACGCAGGCCATGCACATTGCCCCGGAGGCACCCCGGCCCCGCATGGATCTGGCACGCATCCAGCACCTGCAGGGCGACCCGGCGCTCGCCTATGAAACGCTCACGCAGGCGCTCACTACCGCGCCGATAGCCATTGCCCTGATTGCTCCCATGCTGGCGCAGTGCGCCATTGCATCCGGCCAGGGATCGCGCGCCCTGGACCGACTCAAAGCGGTCTACACCCACACCCCATCGCTGGACGTACTGGATGCCATCGTTGCGCTGGAAGCCGCCAGTGGCTCACCCACCGCCACTGCGCGTGAATGGTACGCGCACCACCTGGAGAGCGAGCCCTCTTTGGTTGCAGCCGCCAAGTGGATTGCCGGCGAAAAACTGGAGCACGAACAATTTCACCCCCAGGTCCAGCGGGCGCTGGATACCGCCGTCAAGCCCTTGACGCGATACCGCTGCGCCGCCTGTGGCTTTGAAGCCAAACAGCATTTCTGGCAGTGCCCGGGTTGCCAGGCATGGGACAGCTACCCTGCCCGCCGAGTAGAGGAACTATGAACATTTCCAAAGAACAAATGGCCGCTGCCCAGGTGCTGGTCGTGGGCGACGTGATGCTGGACCGTTATTGGTACGGCGCGGTGGACCGCATATCGCCCGAGGCGCCCGTGCCGGTGGTGCGCATCACCCGCGAGGAAGAGCGTGCCGGTGGCGCTGCCAACGTGGCCTATAACGTGGTCACCCTGGGTGCACAAGCCGCATTGCTCACGGTGGTCGGCGCGGATGAGGCCAGCCACAAACTCGAGGCGCTGTTGGCAAAAACCGGCATCCAACCGCACTTCGGGCGCGATCCCGAACTCACCACCACGGTCAAGCTGCGGGTCATCGGCCGCCAGCAGCAACTCCTCAGACTCGACTTTGAGAACACACCCAAAAACGAATTGCTGGCATCGCAAACGGCTACCTTTGAAACCCTGCTGCCGTCCCACGGCGCCGTGCTGTTCTCGGACTATGGCAAGGGCGGTCTGGGCCACATCACCGACATGATTGCCCGCGCGCGCGCGGCAGGCAAGCCCATTCTGGTGGACCCCAAGGGCAGCGACTACGCCCGCTACCAGGGCGCAACAGTCATCACACCCAATCGCGCAGAACTGCAGCAGGTCATTGGGCACTGGCGCAATGAGGAGGATTTGCGCAGCAAGGTTGGTGCGCTTCGCACGCAGTTGAAGCTCGACGCCGTGCTGCTGACCCGCAGTGAAGAAGGCATGACGCTGTTCGATGACGAGGGCGAGTTGCATGTCAGCGCGCAAGCGCGTGAGGTGTTTGACGTGACCGGCGCTGGCGACACCGTCATCGCCACTATGGCTGCGCTGGTGGCCGCCGGTGTGCGCCTGCGCGACGCGGTGCCCATCGCCAACAAGGCTGGCGGCATCGTGGTCGGTAAATTTGGTACAGCCACAGTCAGCTACGCCGAACTGTTCACAACGCATTGAAGAAGGAACTCCCATGACACGCATCGTGGTCACCGGCGCTGCAGGCTTTATTGGCAGCAACATCATCAAGGGCCTCAACGCACGCGGCATCGACGACATCATTGCGGTGGACGATCTCACGCAGGGTGACAAGTTTCGCAACCTGGCCAACCTGCGCATCGCCGACTATGTGGACGCGGACAAGTTTTACGACGCCTTCGCAGGCGGCTCCTATGGTCAGATTGAAGCGGTGTTCCACGAAGGAGCCTGCAGCGACACCATGGAGCTCGACGGCAAGTACATGATGGCCAACAACTACACGCTGTCCTGCCACCTGTTTCAGGCCTGCCAGAAGCGCGGCGCGCGCCTGCTGTACGCCTCATCGGCGGCCACCTATGGCGGCTCGGATACCTTTCGCGAGGAGCCTGCGTTCGAGCGCCCGCTCAACGTCTATGGCTACTCCAAGTTGCTGTTTGACCAGCGCATGCGACGCGACTGCGGGAACGACTTTCAGCGCACCAAGGCGGGTAAGACCCACCAGGTGGTGGGCTTTCGCTACTTCAATGTCTATGGCCCGCAAGAGCAGCACAAGGGGCGCATGGCCAGTGTCGCCTTCCACCAGTTCAACCAGTTTCAGGCGGACGGCAAAGTCAAACTGTTTGGTGAATACGGCGGCTACCCAGCTGGCGGCCAGATGCGGGACTTCGTTTTCATCGACGATGTCGTGGCGGTCAACCTGTGGTTCTTTGACCACCCGGGCGAGTCCGGCATCTACAACCTGGGCACCGGCAAAGCCCAGCCGTTCAACGACATCGCCATCAGCGTAGTCAACACACTGCGTGAGCAGCGTGGCGAGGCAGCGCTGTCACTGGAGCAGGCGGTGGCATCCGGCCTTATCGAATACATCGCATTCCCCGATGCGCTGCGGGGCAAATACCAGAGCTACACGCAGGCCGACCTGGGCGCACTGCGCGGCACCGGTTGTGACCATGTGTTTGCAAATGTGCAACAGGGGGTGCGCCAGTACGTGCATGCCCTGTCCGCCGAGCGAGCCTGAACGCATAGCCTTCGGGTTTATCCTGAAAATCAATTCGGCATTCGCGTCAACGCTGCGCACGGCCGGCTCGTTGTGTGTCCATGGCACCCATCATGTGGGTCCATTTTTGTTCACCCACTCCACTCCTGAAGGAAACCGCTCATGCTGAAAAAAATTCTGGCCATTGTGGCCATGTTGTACGCAACCGTTGCGTTTGCTGCTGTCGACGTCAACAAGGCGACCGCTGCTGAGCTTGATGGCATCAAGGGCATTGGCCCCGGAATTTCAACCAAAATTCTGGACGAACGCAAGAAGGGCAACTTCAAGGACTGGAACGATTTTGTCGAGCGTGTCAAAGGCGTGGGCGACGGCAATGCTGCAAAATTTTCCGCAGAAGGCTTGACCGTTAACGGCGCAGGATTCAAGGGTGCCGCTGCGGCCCCTGCCGCGCCATCCAAGGCGGATATCAAGCCTGCTGCCGCCGCACCGGCTGCTGCACCCGCCGCTCCAGCTGCCAAGGAAGAAAAGAAAGACCCCAAGGCTGAAGCCAAGATGAAGGCTGCCGAGGCCAAGAAAGCCAAAGCCGAAGAAAAGGCCAAGAAAGCGGAGGAAGCCAAGGCCAAAAAAGAGGCAGCAAAGCAAGCCAAGGAAGATGCGAAAAAGGCCAAGGCCGAGAAGAGTGCTGCCAAACCCGCTGCAGCGGCACCTGCAACACCCGCAGCGCCTGCACCTGCTGCCAGTGCCGCCAAGAAATAGGCATTCGCACCGACTCCAAAAAACCCGCCTCGGCGGGTTTTTTTATGCATCAAATGTGCCGTCAGCCCTCGTGGATATTACACACGCAGCTATCAGAGTAATAGCAATCAAACATCAGACCAACGCGATCAGATCTGTAACGCCAGGGTCAACCCCAGCCTGCATCAGAAGGGTCGTCACCTGGCCGCGGTGGTGGGTCTGGTGGTTGAAAAAATGGGTCATGGCCTGCCAGGCCGGGTGCACGCGCTGCACCCCGGCGGAGTTGGCATAGTGCATGGTGAATTGTGCAAATCCGTCCGGCAGATCGGTAGCCCATTGCAGGATTGCGATATCCAACTGCACGCGTTTGGCGCGCAGCATGGCCCAGTCTTCAAACAGAACGCTCTTCAGGGTTGTGCCAGGTGGCTGGTCCAGCACGGCATCATCCAGGCTGGGTGCTTGCCAGCCCTGATCGAGCCCACACTGTCGAAACCGCTTCAACCACACCTGATCGCCCACCACCAAGTGGTTCAGCGTATGGTGGATGGAGCCAAAGAACGCGCCGCGGTCCTTCTTGCGCTGCCGCTCGGTCTTCTTCGGCACAAGGTCACCGATGAGGGCATCCA